>CAITJJ010000073.1 GCA_903892675.1 uncultured Hyphomicrobiales bacterium
AAGATGGCGGCGTCGCGCAGGAATTTCTCGACGCCGAAATCCAGCATCATGCCGTTGCCGCCGTGCAACTCGACAGCATGTTGCGCGACCTTCATGATCTCTTCCGAGGCGAACACTTTCGCCATATTGCACAACACCTCGGCCTCCGGCGCGTCAGCGTCGACCGCCGCCGCCGCGCGCTCCAGCAGCGAGCGCACCGCTTCGATGCGCACCGCCATATCGGCGAGCCGCAGCGCCACCGCCTGATGCTTGATGAGAATGCGGCCGCCCTGCACGTAGTTCTGAACATATTCCGACGTCGCCTCGAAGGCGCGCACGCCGACGCCGAGATTCTTCGCCGCCTGTATGATCTTGCCGGGACGGAAATAAACGCCGGCCTTGCCGAGCGCGTCGTTCTCCGCAAGCAAATGATCGTCCGGCACGAACATGTCGTCGAACGCAACTTCACCGTTGTTCATGTAGCGGCAGCCCAAGGTCTCGTTGCAGCGTGCCACCGAGAAACCCTTGGTCTCACGCGGCACCAGGAACGAAGACGTTCCCTGCAACATGCCGACTTTCTGATTGGTGTTGGCGTAGACGACGTAAAGGCCGGCGTCGTAGCCGTTGGAGATGAATTGCTTGCGGCCGTTGATGACCCAGCCGCCGTTGGTTTTGACCGCCTTGGTCTGCATCGCCGCTTCCGGCACGTTATAAGGCAGCCAGCGGTCGGATGCGCCACGCGGCTCGGTCAGGCAATGCGCTAGCAAAAATTGTGGATCTTCGACCAGCCGCTTGAACCATTTTTCCTGAAGATGGCGCGGCGCCAGTTGCCGCAGCAGCACCGACACTTTCCAGTTCTGCACCAGTTTGTCGGACAGGCCGGAATCGCCGCGCGCGATTTCCTCTGAGATCATGGCGAAGGTCGATACCTCCGTGCCCTTCTCCAGTTCGACGCCGCCAAATTCTTCCGGCACGCCTAGCGTGCGAATGCCGACTTTGTCGGCGCCTTCCAGAATGCTGGCGGGCAGACGGCCTTCCGGCTCCATCGACCATTCCTGCTTCCAGTTCGTCTTGACGAAGGGCAAGACGACGTCGTCGACGAAATCGCGGCAGCTTTGCCGCATCATGCGCTGTTCCTCAGAGAGCTGAGCCATCGCTCATTTCCTTCCCAATTGCTGGCGCTTTATCGCCTTATTAAGCAGCCAGAGCCTTTGTTTGGCTGCCTCTTAACCGGCCGGTCACCGCCGTCGCGTGCCTTTCGGCCGCGAATCATAGTCATATGCGGCCCGGTTCGACGAGCGGAATAACGCATGGATTTCTCAGATTTTCACGATGCCCTGACGGCCCTGCTCGAGGCGGTGCGGCACACGTTGCGGACCGAATTGACCTCGGTCTGGCTGCCCATCCAGCTCGGGCTGATCGGTCTGGCGGTCATCATCGCTATTGGCATCGCCGTCGCGATCCGCAAGCGCGCCGATCTGGTCACTTTGACGATGGGGTGGCCGCCTTACCTGCGCATGATCGTACGGGCGCTGGTGACCTATCTGGCGCCGATCGCCTTCATCCTGGTGGTGATGGCGATCCGGGCCGCCTTGCGCGCCGACGTGCTCAACCCGCGCACTTATTTGCTGGGCGTCACCATCAGCCTGACCACCGCCTGGGTGGTGATCAACATCGCCGCCGGCGTGATCCAGAATCGCTTCGTCAACCGCGTCGTGACCGTGATCGCCTGGACCATCGCGGCGCTGAGCATTCTGCGGTTGCTCGATCCGGTGACGGCGAGTCTCGACTCGCCCGCAGTGTCGCTGATGGTCGGCGGCTTGCGGCTGTCGCCGTTGCTGCTGCTCAAGACCACGGCGCTGCTGCTTATCACGTTGTGGGGCGCCAACGCGCTCGGCAATTTCCTCGACAAGCGGGTGCAGACCTTCACCGACCTGACGCCGTCGATCCAGGTGCTGATCGCCAAACTGATCCGCATCGCCTTGATGATCCTGGCGGTGGTGATCGTGCTGAACTCGATGGGCATCGACTTATCCGTACTCGCCTTGTTTTCCGGCGCGGTCGGTGTCGGTCTGGGCTTCGGCCTGCAGAAGATCGTGTCGAACCTCGTCAGCGGCATCATTCTGCTGGCCGACAAGTCGATCAAGCCGGGCGACGTGATCTCGGTCGGCGACCATTTCGGCCGCGTCGGCAACATGGGCGCGCGCTACACCTCGGTCGATACCCGCGACGGCCGCGAGTATCTGATCCCGAACGAAGACTTCATCACCCAGCGTGTCGCCAACTGGACTTATTCGAGCAACCTGGTCCGGCTGTCGGTGAAATTCAACACGACCTACGACAGCGATCCGCGCCAGGTGCAGGCTGCGGCGGTTACGGCGACGCAGAGCATCGAGCGCGTGGCCAAGAAACCGTTGCCGAGCTGCATGCTGTCGGCGTTCGGCGCCAGCGCGCTCGACTTCGAATTGTGGTTCTGGATCGTCGATCCGTCGGCGGGCGTCGCCAACGTCAAGAGCGACGTGCTGCTGGCGCTGTGGGACACGCTCGACAAGCAGGACGCGAAGATCGCCAAGCCCGGTCCCGCCCGCGTCATCTACGAACTGGCGCCAAACGGCGAACCGCAGGCGGCGAAAGACGATCCAGATTCGCCGATGCCCGCGGATGCGGGCAAGGGGCCCTTTGCGAGTTAGTCCGCAGACTTCCAAGGCTCCTGTCGAGCGGCGTGATGCAGATACAGGATTTCAATTTCATTCGCTGAAACGCGATAGAAAAGTCTGTAGGGATAAGGAAGCAGGGCCAGAGCTCGGATGTCTCGATAGCCATCGACGAGTGGCGCACTTTCCGGCCACGTTCCGATCCGCCGCTCCGCAAGCCGTAGCCGGTCTTCGAAAGCAGTAAAGACAGACGGATAGTGAACACCTATATAAGCGAGGATTTCGTCGAGGTCCTGCACAGCCCCGGCGGTGTAGAGAACCCTCATGGACGGTGTTTGGCGAACACCGCTTCGATCTCTGCCTCCGTAGCGAAGCGACCCTGGCGCGCATCCGCAAGTCCGCGCTCTATGCCAGCAAGTTCCACCGGCGAAGCATGGTAGACGCCGCCCTGCAATGCGGTTTCGATCTCACGGGCGATCGCGGCCAACTCATCCTGAGCGTCTTGCGGCCAGGACTCGGCTCTCTCCATGACGTCTTTGAGCTTGCTGGTCATAAAACGACTATAGCAAATCGGCGTCTACGCGTCATCCCCTCGCCACAGATCCGCCTATAGCGGCCAGCCTCTCTCCAACCGTTGGAGAAAGGGAAAGACGAAACTACGCCGCCTTGCGGCTGGCGAGGAACTCGCCCATACGTCCGAGCGCCTTCAAAATATTCTCCGTGGAGTTGGCGTAGCTCAGGCGCACATAGCCCTCGCCGAGAATGCCGAAATCCGGCCCGCCGATGATGGCAACACCGGCGTCTTCCAGCAGCGACGACGCCAGCGCCTTGGCCTTCCAGCCGGTGCGCTTGATATTCGGGTAGGCGTAGAACGCGCCCTTGGGCGTCGCACACGAAACGCCGGGCAACTTGTTCAGACTCTCGACCACGACTTTGCGGCGCTTGTCGAACTCCGCGACCATCGCATGCACCTCGTCTTGCGGGCCTTTGAGCGCGGCAAGCCCGGCATATTGCGCCGAGGCGTTGACGCAGGAGTGCAGATTGACCGCGAGCTTGCGCGCGTAGTCGTAAAGCTTTTCCGGAAACACCGCGTAGCCGAGCCGCCAGCCGGTCATGGCATAGGTCTTCGACCAGCCGTTGAGTAAAATGAGCCGGTCGCGGATCGACGGATAGGACAGCAGACAGACGTGCTTCTCGCCGTCATAGGTCATCTGGTCGTAGATCTCGTCCGACATGATGGCGACGTCCGGCCACTTTTCGAGGCCTGCCACGAGCTTGTCGACTTCGCTCTTCGGCGTGACGCCGCCGGTCGGGTTGGCCGGCGAATTGACGATGAGCAACCGCGTCTTCGGCGTGATCAGCTTGAGCGTTTCCTCCGCCGAGAAAGCAAAACCGTTCTCCTCGCGGATCGGCACCGGCACCGGCGTCGCTCCGGTGAATTCGATCATCGAGCGATAGATCGGGAATCCCGGATCGGGATAGAGAATCACGACGCCCGGCTCACCGAACATCATGATCGACATGAACATGGTCGGCTTGCCGCCCGGCATGATCATGACCGAGTCGGGCGAGACATCGACGCCGTATCGCTTGTGCAAAGACGCGGCGACAGCCTCGCGCAGCGGCAGAATGCCATTAGCGGCCGTATAGCCATGGTGGCCGTCGCGCAACGCCTTGATCGCCGCCTCGACAATGAACTCGGGCGTGCGGAAATCCGGCTGTCCGATGCCAAGGCTGATGATGTCGCGGCCCTGGGCGGCCAGCGCATTGGCGCGGGCGAGGACGGCGAAGGCGTTTTCCTCGCCGATCCGGTCGAAATTCGCGACTGTCTTGAGCATTTTAAAGTCCTCCCGGCGCATTCCTATTGGCCGGCACTTCACCGCATTCGATGGCCGAAATCAACAAATCCGCCCTTGGCGGACAGCGGCGGCGCGGATCGACCCCTACGTCCGCAAATAGCTCATAAATCCAGCTTTGGGTTTGTTTCTCCGTTGCAATCTCCGCCACTACCCGCCTGCCGCGAAGGACGCTAGAGTCGAATTCGTTGGGGGGGCTTTGCGTGAATTGTGCCGGGCCGCGATCGCAGCGCGACCGGAAGTACGATGCTTTTCACCCATCGGGGGACGGGGGATATGGGGCGTAACGTCAAAGGCGGCGACATCGATGCGCCGGGCGAGACCGCTGGCAACGCCGGCGAAGTCATCAAGATAATCGCCGCCAGCGAAGGCGACGCCAGTCGACTGCTGGAAATGTATTACTGGACCCGCGAGCCGGGCATCGTCGATTTGATCCGCACCTATCTCGAGCTTCCCGATCGCGCGCAGCGCCAGCTTGGCGGCTTTCTGCGCAAGTACAAGCCGCAGTCGATTATCACATCGATCGACGAACAGGGCCGGCTGGTGCTGGCGCGCGTCGATGGCCGCCCGCAGGCGCAACGGTCCAAGCGCAGCGTCGGATCGTGACCTTGTTCAGGCCAGCAGATCCGGCACCGCCTCGCTAAGGCTCGCCGTGCCGCTGAGCTGCATGGCCCGGACCAGTTCGACATGCAGATGGTCGAGTACGGCGGTAACGCCATCGGCGCCATTGACCGTCAGGCCCCAGATGATCGGCCTGCCGACCATGACCGCGCGCGCGCCGAGCGCCAGCGCCTTGAGAACGTCAGTGCCACGCCGGATGCCGCCATCGACATAGACCTCGGCCTTGGTGCCCACCGCCTGCACGACCTCGCCGATCACGGCCGCGGTCGTCACCGTGGTGTCGAGATGGCGGCCGCCATGATTGGACACCATGATCGCGCGCGCCCCCTGCTCGACGCAGGCCACGGCGTCGTCACCGCGCAGCACGCCTTTGACGATCACCGGTATCGGCGACCGCTTGACCAGCCATTCGAGTTCGCGCCAGGTCGCCGGATACATCACCTTGCCGACGAAGTCGGGATGGTAGGCAGTGCGCGCCATCGGCCGGCCCGGCATGTTGATGTTGAGAATGTCCGGCGTCGGCTGATGCTGCTCGCGCGCGGCGCGCGGCGCCCAGCCGCCGACCGGCGCGTCGACCGTCAGGACCAAAGCGGTGAAACCGGCCTCGACCAGACGATCGATCAGGGCCTCGACTTCGGCGCGGTTGGGCCAATAATAGAGCTGGAACCACTGCGGCGCGTCGCGGCGTTCCTCGGCGACGTCCTCGATCAGGATATTGGAGTTGCTGGCCATCACATAGGCGGAGCCGGCGGCAGCCGCGCCGCGCGCGGTGGCGCGCTCGCCCAGCGGATGAAACAGCTTATGACGGCCGGTCGGGGCCACCATGATCGGCGTCGGCACCTGACGGCCGAGCAAAGTGACCCGGGTGTCGATCGCGGTGACGTCACGCAACACGCGCGGCCGCAACCGCAAGGCGCGCCAGGCCGTGATGTTTTCCACCATGCTGATTTCGTCGTCGGCGCCGCAGGCGCAGAAGGCAAAAGACGCCGGCGGCATCAGCCTGCGCGCTTCGTGTTCCAGGGCATCGAAATCGACACTATCCACGGCAACCCTCCGGCATGATTATTTCGCGATGCAACAATTTGAGCGCGTGCGACACTCTATCAGAGAGTTTCATGAAAGATGCTCATGCCGGGCATCACGGAATGGCATTGTCCTTGTCCGCGTAATCGTGGCACGGTCGCGCCCGCATCTCACTTTTTGAAAGCACCATGCCCAAGCCTTCCGCCGCCGACAAACGCCGCGTCTTCCGCACGCTGCATGATAGCGGTTGCTTTGTCATTCCCAATCCGTGGAATGTCGGCACGGCGGCTTATCTGCAAGGTCTCGGCTTCAAGGCGCTGGCCACCACCAGTTCAGGTCATGCCCATTCGCTCGGCCTGCCGGACGGCGCAGAGACTCGCGACATGGTGCTGGCGCATTACCGCGAATTGGCGGCGGCGACCGATATCCCGGTGAATGTGGATTTCGAGAACGGCTATGCGCACGAGCCGGCCGACGTCGCGGCGAATGTCCGGCTCTGTGTCGAGACTGGCGTCGCCGGACTGTCGATCGAGGATTTCACCGGCGACGAAAGCGCACCCCTTTACGATTTCGATCTGGCGCTGGCGCGGGTGAAGGCGGCGCGCCAGGCCATTGACCAGTACGGCGCCGATGTCGTGTTCACAGCGCGCACCGAGGGCTTCCTGCATGGCCGCGCCGACCTGGACGAGGCGATAAGGCGGCTGCAAGCCTTCAGCGACGCCGGCGCGGATTGTCTGTATGTGCCGGGCATCAAGACACGCGAGCAGATCGAGACCGTGGTCAAAGCCGTGGCGCCGAAGCCGGTCAACCTGCTGATGTCGTTTGCCGGCGGCTTTTCCGTCAACGATATTGCCGCCATGGGTGTGCGGCGCATAAGTGTCGGCGGCACGATGGCGCGAGTAGCGATGGACGCGTTCATGAAATCGGCACGCGCCATTGCCAACGAGGGCAGCTTCGAGAGTTTTGCCGGCGTCGTCTCGAACGCTGAACTCAACACATTCTTTGCCGACAGCGCCGCGAAAAGAAAATGACTATGATCGAGTCAGAACCGCTGCCCGAAACCGGCCAGCCGGTCGGCCTCAAGGTCGACGCCACGCCGGCGCAACGTCCCGGTCCGGTAACGCTGCACGGCCAGTACGGACGTGTCGAAAGGCTGAAAGCCGAACATTCGGCCGAGCTCTGGCCGCTGGTCAAGGACCATGACGCGGTATGGACTTACATGAGCGCCTATGGGCCATTTAAAGATGCCGCCGAATTCGCCGCCTGGGTGGCATCGCGCCCGCCGCTCGACGACCCCTATTCCTACGCCATCCTCGACAAAAGCAATCGCTGTGTCGGCATCGCCACCTTGATGGAGATAAGGCCGGCGATGCGCGCGATCGAAGTCGGCCACATTGTCTATTCGCCGGCTTTGCAGAAGACGCCGCTCGGCACCGAAGCACAATATATATTGGCCCGCTACGCCTTCGAGACTTTGGGCTATCGCCGTTACGAGTGGAAATGCAACGCTCTCAATGCACCGTCACGGCGCGCCGCGCTGCGTTACGGCTTCAAGTTCGAGGGCATCTTGCGCCAGCAAATGATCGCCAAGGGCCGCAACCGCGATACCACGATGTTCTCCATGCTCGATGGCGAATGGCCGGCGCGCAAGGCAGCCTTCGAGCGCTGGCTGGCGCCGGAGAATTTCGGCCCGGATGGAAAGCAGAAGCTCAGCCTCGGCACGCTCAACGGTGCCGCCGAATGAGTGACATCGCTTCGCCGCCCGCCGGCGGCCTCGTCCAGCAACGGCCTTTCGCGCTGTTCTGGCTGGCGCGCATCGCCGCCACCATCGGCTACCAGATGATGGCGCTGGTGATCGGCTGGAAGATCTATGAGATCACCGGCAGCGCCTTCGATCTTGGGCTGGTCGGGTTGATCCTGTTCATCCCCGCGGTGGTTCTGACCTTGCTGATCGGACATGCCGCCGACCGTTACGACCGCCGATTAATCGTCCAGTTGTCGCAGAGCGTTTATGCGCTGGCCGCCGCTTTGGTGGCCGCGGCGACCTGGTTCGACTTCTTGAATCGCGACCTCCTGTTTTTTGCCGTCTTCATGATTGGCTGTGCCCGCGCCTTTGAATTGCCGACCGGCCACGCGCTCGTGCCGGCCTTGGTGCCGGCGCGGCTGTTGCCGCGCGCGGTCGCGGCCTGGAGTTCGGCCAATCAGGTCGCGGTCATCAGCGGTCCGGCACTTGGCGGTATTATTTACGCAGCGATGCCGGCGGCAGTGAGCGCGCTGTGTGTCGTGTTCTTCATGACGTCCGTAACGCTGGTGAGCCTGATCCGTGTCGTGACCAATGTCACCACCAACCGCGAACCGCCGACATTTAGTTCGGTCCTGGCGGGATTCCACTATATCCGGCAGCGCCGGCGGCTGCTGGGCGTCGTGACGCTCGACTTGTTTGTCGTCCTGCTCGGCGGCGCGACGGCGCTGCTGCCGGTTTTCGCCAAGGACATCCTGGACGTCGGCCCGATCGGCCTTGGTCTGCTGCGTTCGGCGCCGGCGGTCGGCGCGCTGACCACGGCGGTGATCCTGTCGCATTATCCAGTCGAACGGCATATCGGCCGCAAGATGTTTGGCGTGGTCGCGATCTATGGCGTCGCCACCATCACCTTCGCGTTGTCGGCCTGGTTTCCGCTGTCATTGCTGGCATTGGTCGCGCTCGGCGCATCGGACGCGGTCAGCGTCGTCATCCGCTTTACCCTGGTACAGATCGAGACGCCCGAGGACATGCGCGGCCGGGTCAGCGCGATCAACTACCTTTTCGTCGGCTCATCGAATACGCTTGGCGAGTTCGAGTCCGGCGCGGTCGCCGCCTGGCTGGGCGCGGTCCCGTCTGTGCTCATCGGCGGCATCGGCTCGCTGCTGATCGCGGCGACCTGGATGGGCCTGTTTCCGGATTTGCGCAAAATCGACCGGTTCGAGCCGGCGGCTGAAAAAAGCAAAATCGAAGCCTAGAGGGGAAGCGAATGCATATTCTGATTACCGGCGCCGCCGGCATGATCGGGCGCAAGCTCACCGCCCGGCTGGTCAAGGACGGCAAACTCAACGGCGCACGAATCGACAAATTCACGCTGACCGACGTGGTCGCCGCGGATAAGCCGGCGGGCTTTAACGGTGCGGTCGAAATTTCGACCGGCGATCTGGCCGCGCCTGGCGCTGCGGATAAATTGATCGCGCAACGTCCCGACACGATCTTTCACCTTGCCGGTGTCGTCTCGGGCGAAGCCGAGATCGATTTCGACAAGGGCTATCACGTCAATCTCGATGGTACCCGCGCGCTTTTGGAAGCGATCCGTCACGCCGATGGCTACAAGCCAAAGGTGATCTTCACCTCGTCGATCGCGGTTTACGGCGCGCCGTTTCCCTATGCCATTCCCGACGAATTTCATCTCACGCCGCTGACTTCCTACGGCACGCAGAAGGCGATCAGCGAATTGCTGCTGGCCGATTACAACCGGCGCGGCTTTCTCGACGGCGTCGGCATTCGCCTGCCGACAATCTGCGTGCGGCCGGGCAAGCCGAACAAAGCGGCCTCCGGCTTTTTCTCCGGCATCATCCGCGAACCTTTGTCCGGACACGAAGCCATTTTGCCAGTCGCCGATACGGTGCGGCACACCCATGCCAGCCCGCGCGCGGCGGTTGGCTTCCTCATTCATGCCGCCGGCCTGACGCGCGAGCAGCTCGGCCCCCGCATCAGCATGGCGATGCCCGGCGTCTGCTGCACCGTCGCCGAGCAGATCGAGTCCTTAAGTCGAATCGCCGGCCCGAAGGTCGCCGCCCGCATCAAGCGCGAGCCAGACGAACTGGTGATGCGGATCGTTGCCGGCTGGTCCGAGCGGCTGGACGCCAAGCGCGCCGCCGCCCTCGGATTTACCGCCGAGGCCAATTTCGACGAGATCATCAAGGCCCATATCGAGGACGAACTGGGCGGCAAAATCGCCTAGTTCCCCGGCAAAACGGTCATGGCCAGCGGGTTATGACAGTCGAACTTGACGGCCGAACTTGCCGGTTTCAGCCCCGGTCCCTACATTGGGAGCATGACCTACGTCGACGCCGCCGCCACCCCTCTCCGTAAAACCGGACAGATCAAGATTCACGGCCCCGCCGCCTTTGAAGGCATGCGCAAGGCCGGGCAGCTGACCGCGCGGTGTCTCGACATGCTGACCGAGCATGTAGGTCCTGGTGTCCCGACCGACACCATAGACCGACTGGTGCACGACTTCGCGCTGGACAACGGCGCATTGCCGGCCACGCTGATGTATCGCGGCTACAAGAAGTCCACCTGCACGTCGCTCAACCATGTCGTCTGTCACGGCATTCCCGGCGACAAGCCGCTCAAGGACGGCGACATCGTCAATATCGACGTCACCTTGATCCTCGACGGCTGGCACGGCGATTCCAGCCGTATGTATCCGGTTGGCGATATACCGCGCCGGGCCGAGCGGCTAATCGAGGTGACCTTCGAATCGATGATGCGCGGCATCGCCACCATCCGCCCCGGCTCGACTACCGGCGACATCGGCCACGCCATCCAGAGCTACGTCGAAGCCCAGCACATGAGCGTCGTGCGTGATTTCTGCGGGCACGGCCTTGGGCAGCTTTTCCACGACGAGCCCAACATCGTCCATGTCGGTCGCCCCGGCGAAGGCGTGGTTCTCAAACCGGGCATGTTTTTTACGGTCGAACCGATGATCAATCTCGGCCGCCCGCATGTGAAGGTGCTGTCGGACGGCTGGACCGCCGTCACCCGCGACCGCTCGCTGTCGGCGCAATTCGAGCACAGCGTGGGCGTGACCCAGGACGGCGTCGAGGTGTTCACCTTCTCGCCGGCCGGGCTGGACAAGCCGCCTTACAAACGCTGAGCCAGCCGCAAACTACCCTCGTGGATTGCATCGGGTTGCATTACAATCCCCCTGAAGGATCAGGGCGGACGCTTCCTCATGAGCGATCAGAACGACAGCGCGGACGAGGTCCTTGGCCTCTCGGAAGCGACGCCGCATTATCATGGCCACCGCGAAAGGCTGCGCGGGCGTTTTCGAGAAGCCGGCGCCGACGCCGTCAGCGATTACGAACTGCTCGAACTCGTTTTGTTTCGCGCCATTCCGCAGCGCGACGTCAAGCCGCTGGCCAAGGAGCTGATCGCCAAATTCGGCTCGTTCGGCGAGGTCGTCGCAGCGCCGCGCAATCGGCTGAAGGAGGTCAAAGGCATTGGCGAGGCGGTGGTCGACGAACTCAAGATCGTGCACGCCGCCGCCAACCGCATGACGCGCGGCCAGGCGCAAAAACGTACGGTGTTGTCGTCATGGTCGAGCGTGATCGATTATTGCCGCACCGCCATGGCCTATGAGGACAAAGAGCAATTCCGCCTGCTGTTTCTCGACAAGCGCAACCAGTTGATCGCCGACGAGGTGCAGCAGGTCGGCACGGTCGATCATACGCCGGTCTATCCGCGCGAAGTGGTCAAGCGCGCGCTGGAGCTATCGGCGACCGCGCTGATCCTGGTACACAATCATCCGTCCGGCGATCCGACGCCGTCGCGCGCCGATATTCAGATGACGCAGGCGATTATCGACGTCGCCAAGCCGCTCGGCATTTCGGTGCACGATCACATCATCGTCGGCAAGGAAGGCCATGCGAGCTTCAAGGGGCTGAAGCTGATTTAGGCCGCTAGAGACGTTTTTCATTTATCGGGTTTCCGGACGGCGAACCGGTTCCCACTTCGCCTGGAAACGCTCTAGCGCCGCACCAGCAACGTCTCGACCGCGCTTTCGGGGACGCGCCGCCAGTTGCCGCCGTCGGCTTCCTCAAACCGCCACGGATTGCCGCGCGCCGGCACCAGCAGCAATTCGCCGCGATCAAGCCGCCATTGCGTGACATTCAACCGCGTGAACTCGGTATCGCAGCCCGGGCGCGCGGTTAGCGCGAATCCGTCGCGCAAGACAGTGCTCGCCAGCGCCAGCGTGCAGATGGTCTTGCCGCCGCGCGTGATCGCCCAGGTGCCGGCCACCTGCTCCGGCGGCTTCGGCGCCGCACCGGCCGCGGCGGCTTGCAGGAACAGAACGCCGACGCCGGGGGTCGGCGCCTCATACATACCGGTTTCGACCTCGCTGAATTCCACCAGCGCCCTGCCGTCGGAATCGAGCAGGAACAGGTTGTCGTTATCCGGAAATTTCCAGCCGGCGACGCGCAGCACAATGGGAAACAGATTGCCGCAGTTGCCGTCGAACTCAACCTTGAAGCCCACCGGAGTTGGATCGGTCTTGAAAGTCGCGGTGCACACCTTGTCGCGGTCGGCGTTGGAGAATTCCCAGGAGCCGACCAGGCCTTTGGCCGAATCGCCGAACGTCGCCGTCTGCGCCAGCGCGGCCGATGCGAAACAAAACGCGGCAAGCCCGATCGGAATTCGCAACATATGGCTCACCGCTTCGGCGGGTACGGCGTTTCCGGCACCGGCGTTAACGGCGGCTTGCCGGCCAGCCAGGCCAGAATATTGTCGACCAGCAACTGATCCATTGCCGCGCGCGTGACCTCGGTCGACGAGCCGAGATGCGGCAGCAGGACGATGTTGTCCATTTCCAGCAGCTCCTTCGGCACCTCGGGCTCCTTGGCGAAGACGTCGAGACCGGCGGAATAGATGGTCTTGCTTCTGAGCGCCTCGATCAAAGCCGGCTCGTCGATAACCGAACCGCGCGCCATGTTGATGACGATGCCGCGGGACCCGAGCGCCTTGAGCACCTCGGCATTGATCAGGTTCTGCGTCGCAGGACCGCCCGGTACGATGATCATCAACGTGTCGACGTCGCGCGCCATGTCGATGAGCTTGGGGTAATATTTGTAGGCAACGTCCTGCGGATTGCGCGAATGATAGACCACCGGCACGCCGAAGGCTTCCAGCCGACGCGCGATGGCCTTGCCGATGCGCCCCATGCCAACCATGCCGACGGTGCGATCGCGTAACGTCGCCTTGGCGAGCGGATACTGCGCCTGCGGCCATTTGCCGGCGCGGACGTAACGGTCGCCCTGCGGAAATTCGCGCACTGTGCAGAGCAGAAGTCCGAGCGCGGTGTCCGCCACTTCCTCGTTCAGCACATCGGGCGTGTTGGTGACGACGATGCCGTGGCCGCCCGCCCATTTCGCGTCGATGTGGTCGTAGCCGACGCCGAAGCTGGATATCTGCTCCAGCTTCGGGAAGCGGGCCATGAAACCGCCGTCGACTTTATTGCTTGTATAGGCGACCGCGATCGCGCCGATCCTGGGGCCAACGTCCTTGACGAAGGCATCCTGGTCCTTGGCCTCGAGCAGGTAATGCAGGTTAACCTTTGATTCCAGGCCTTTGACCAGCACCGGTTTGCGCGCGCCGATCAACAGCACGTCCCGCTTCTCACCCGCCATTATTTAAACTCCATCATGGTCCGGATGCGACCCTAGCATGCGTCAGATCAAAGCGGTGACCGGCATTTCGCAAAAATTCTTGAACGTCGCCAGCAGTTCCGCGCCGAGGGCGCCGTCGACGACGCGATGGTCGCAGGACAAAGTGGCGGTCATGACGCTGACGAATTTGACGGAGCCGTCTTCGGCTTCGACCGGGGCACGGCGCGAGGCGCCGACTGCGAGAATCGTCGCATGCGGCGGGTTGATGATCGCCGAGAATTCGCGCACGCCATACATGCCGAGATTGGAAATGGCGCTGGCGCCGCCTTGATACTCGTTGGCTTTCAGCTTCTTAGCGCGCGCGCGCTCGGCCAGGTCGCGGATTTCGGCCGAGATCGCGGTGAGCGATTTTTGTTCAGCGTTGCGAATGACCGGCGTGATCAGACCGCCGTCGAGCGCCACGGCGATGCCGATATCCGAATGCGTGAAGCGCAGAATGCGGTCGCCAGCCCACACGGCATTCGCCGCCGGGATACGCTGCAACGCCACCGCCCAGGCCTTGATGACGAAGTCGTTGAGCGAAAGCTTGAACGCCACATCGCCGTTTTTGTTCTTCGGCGCGGCTTTGTTGGCTTCCTCGCGCATGGCCACCAGGCGGCCGATCTCGATGTCCGCGGTCAGATAGAAATGCGGAATAGTCTGCTTGGCTTCGACCAGCCGCTTGGCGATCGTCGCGCGCATGCCATCGAGCGGCACCTCGACGTGATCGACGCCGTCATAGAGCGCCTTGACCTGCGCGAAGCTGGCGCCGGTCGCGATCGCACCAGCGCCGGAGGCCGGCTGTGCCTTGTCGACATCGCCGGCGACGATTCGGCCATGCGGACCCGACCCAGACAGGCGCGAAACATCGATGCCGCGCTCGGACGCCAGGCGGCGCGCGAGGGGGGTTATGAAAGTACCACTCGATAATTTGGCCGGACCGTAATTCCGCTCTGCCGTGCGCACCTCGCGGTCCAGCGTCATATTGGGATAGCCGAAGTCGCGTGCGGAGGCCGCCGGTTGATTCAAGATTGGTGGTGGCTCGAAAGCGGTTGGCGACCTGACAGGCGCGGCTTGCGTCACCGCTGGCGCAACGGGCTTAGCAGCAGCAACCGGTGCAGCCGCGCCGCCTTCACCAGCGATCACCGCCACCACAGCGCCGACCTTGGCGACATCGCCGATCTGGAAATTGATGTCCGTGAGGGTGCCGCCGAATGTCGCCGGCACTTCCATCGAGGTCTTGTCGGTCTCGATCTCGAACAGGTTGTCGCCAGGCTTGATGACGTCACCCGCCTTCACGAACCACTTGACGATTTTGCCTTCGGCGACGGTCTCGCCGAGTTGCGGCATCAGGACGTCCATTGATCACTTCCCATTCGCGAGATCTTTTAGCTGTCTTCTCCCGCCTTCGCGGGGACGACAAATTACCAATTCGTCGAGACGTACTGCATCTCAAGAAATTCCTTCATGCCTTCCTGGCCGCCTTCGCGGCCAAGGCCGGACTGTTTGGTGCCGCCGAACGGCGCCGCCGGGTCCGACACCAGACCGCGATTGAGACCGATCATGCCGAAGTCGAGCTTCTCCGAGACGCGCAGGCCGCGCGACATGTCCTTGGTGTAGAGATAGGCAACAAGACCGTATTCGGTATCGTTGGCGCGCTTGATGACTTCATCTTCGGCCTTGAAGGTCTGGATAGACGCGACCGGCCCGAAGATTTCCTCGCGCAGCATCTTCGCGCTGTCCGGAACGTTGGTGATGACGGTGGCCGGATAGAAAAAGCCGACGCCGCCCGGCGCCTTGCCGCCGGTCAACACCTTGGCGCCCTTGGCCACGGCGTCGTCGACCAGCTCGATGACCTTGTCGCGGCCTTCGGCATTGACCAGCGGACCGACGGCGACGCCGTCGTCGAGTCCGTTGCCGACCTTCAACGCCGCCATCTTGTCGGTGAGCTTTTTGGCGAATTCGTCGTGCACCTTCTCGTGCACGTAGAAACGATTGGCGGCGGTGCAGGCCTCGCCCATATTGCGCATCTTGGCGATCATCGCGCCGTCGATGGCCGCGTCGATGTCGGCGTCCTCGAACACAATGAAAGGCGCGTTGCCGCCCAGTTCCATCGCCGGCTTGACGATGTTGTCGGCGGCTTCGTGCAACAGCTTTCGGCCGACTTCGGTCGAACCGGTGAAGGAAACGACGCGCACGCGCATGTCATGCAGCATCGCCGAGACGACCTTGCCGGACGAGCGCGACGGGATGACATTGACAACGCCGGGCGGCACGCCGGCTTCCTCGAGCGCCTGCATCAGCGCCAACATGGTCAAAGGCGTATCCGACGCCGGCTTGAGCACGACCGGGCAGCCGGCGGCGAGCGCCGGGCCAATCTTGCGGGTCGCCATCGCGGCGGGAAAATTCCACGGCGTCACCAGGACAGCGATGCCGGCCGGCTTTTGCTGCGCGACGATGCGCGCGCCCGAAGCCGGGGCGATCGACACCTGGCCGACATTGCGAACCGCTTCCTCGGCGTACCAGCGGAAGAATTCAGCCGCATAGGCGACCTCGCCACGCGAATCGGACAGTGACTTGCCATTTTCCAGCGTGATGATCTTCGCGTAGCGTTCGGCATCGCGGATGATGATGTCAAAAGCCTTGCGGAGGATTTCGCCACGCTCGCGCGGCTTTTTCGCGGCCCAGGCGGGGAAGGCGGCGTCGGCGGCGTCAATCGCGGCCTTGGCGTCCTCGACCGTGGCGCTGGCCACCGAGGCGATGGTCTTCTCGGTCGCCGGATCGATCACGTCGAACCTGCCGCCGTCGGAGGCCTTTTTCCATTTGCCGCCGATCCATAAGTCGGTCGGGACGTTGGCGAGAAGATTGTCGTACATGGCTTCCTCCTTGTCATTCCGGGGCGCGCTGAAAGCGCGAACCCGGAATCCAGATACTTTTTCATACCGTTCTGGATTCCGGGATCGGCGCAAAGCGCCGCCCCGGATGACCAGACTTTATGCGCCCAGACTACGTTTAATAGTTTCCATGATGCGCTGCGGCGTCGGCAGCACGACGTCTTCCATGATGTCGGCGGCCGGCAACGGAATGTGCGGCGTGGTGATACGCACCGGCGGCCCGTCGAGATCGTAGAAGGCCTCGTCGGCGACGATCGAGACAATCTCGGCGCCCCAGCCGCACAGGCGCGGGTTTTCCTCGACCGTGAACAGCCGGTGCGTCTTGGCGACCGAAGCCAGAATGGTCTTGGTGTCGAGCGGCACAAGCGAACGCACGTCGATCACTTCGCAATCGATGCCGTGGTCGATGCGCAGCCGTTCGGCCGCCTCAAGCGCGCGCGGCACCATCAGGGCGAGCGCGACGATGGTGCAATCCTTGCCGGAACGCAGAATCTTGGCGGTGCCGAGCGTATCGAGGATTTCGCCGTCCGGCACTTCGCCCTTCGAATTGTACAGCGACTTGTGCTCGAAGAAGATCACCGGATCGGGATCGCGCACCGCGGCAGCCATCAGGCCGACGACATCGATCGGCGACGACGGCGCCACGACCTTGAGGCCGGGGATCATCATGCACCAGTTCTCGACGCTCTGGGAGTGCTGCGCGCCGAAGCGCGAGCCGGCGCCATTGGCGGTGCGCACGACCAGCGGGCACTTGGTTTGCCCGTTCGACATATAGCGGGCCTTCGGGAATTCATTGGCGATGTAGTCGAAACACACCGCGATGAAATCCGAGAACATGATTTCGGCGATCGGCTTCAACCCGGTCATCGCCGCGCCCATCGCGGCGCCGAGAATGGCCTGCTCGGAGATCGGCGTGTCGCGCACGCGCACCCCGCCGAACTGCTCGTAGAGGCCGACCGTCGCCTTGAAGCAACCGCCGGGCTTGGCGACGTCTTCGCCGAGGAAGACGACGTCGGGATCGCGCGCCATTTCCTGCGCGATGCCGCGGGTCACCGCGTCGCGATAGCTGATTTCTGCCATTTTAGTTTCTCACGATCAATTTCGCCATGCCCAGCCGCCATCGGCGTAGACATCGGTGGTGATGATATCGAGCGGCGGGCTGGGCGCGGCCTTGCAGGCCTCGGTCGCGTCGTCGACTTCCTTGCGCACGCTGGCGTCGATCTCCGCGATCTGCGCCTCGCTGACGCCGAATTGCTTGAGACGTTCGCGGTAGATCTTGACCGGATCGTGCTTCTTCCATTCTTCAAGCTCGCCTTCGGGGCGATATTTGGCCGGGTCGGCGCGTGAATGGCCCGAATGGCGATAAGTCAGGCACTCGATCAGCGACGGACCTTCGCCGGCGCGCGCCCGCGCGAAGGCTTTCTGCGCGGTGCGATAGACGATGTCGGCGTCATTGCCGTCGATGAGGATGCGCTCGAGTCCGTAAGCCGAGGCGCGATCAGCGGCCGGCTGCGGAATCGGGATCACGTCCTTGATCGGCGTGTATTCCATGTAGAGATTGTTTTCGCAGACGAACACGACCGGCAGCTTCCACACCGCGGCGAAGTTCAGCGCCTCGTGAAACGCGCCGATATTCGTCGTGCCATCGCCGAAGAAGCAGACCGACACATCTTTGTCGCCGCGATATTGCGCACGCCAGGCGGCGCCGCAGGCGATCGGCAGATGCGCGCCGATGATGGCGTAAGAGCCCATCACCCCGTGCTCTTCGGACGTCAGATGCATCGAGCCGCCTTTGCCGCGCATCAGGCCATTGTCCTTCTGCATCAGCTCGCCGAGCACCTTCTCGACCGGCACGCCGCGCGCCAATGTATGGGCATGGCCACGATACGTGCAGAATGACAGGTCGCCCTTGACCATCGCTTCGGCGAAACCGGCGGCGATGGCTTCCTGGCCGAGCGACAAATGGCTCGTGCCCTTCACCAGGTTCTGCAGGAACAGGTCGAAGGCGCGCTGCTCGGCGTCGCGCAGGCGCACCTGCGACCGGTACAGGGCCAGACGCTTTTCCTCGCCGATATCGTCGTTCAAACCGGAACCGGCAGGCCCCGGCGCCCGATCT
>CAITJJ010000074.1 GCA_903892675.1 uncultured Hyphomicrobiales bacterium
AGAAGGAAAAGACCACGATCGTCAACGGCGCCGGCAAGAAGGCCGACATCGAGGCGCGCGTCGGTCAGATCAAGGCGCAGATCGAGGAAACCACCTCGGACTACGACAAGGAAGAGCTGCAGGACCGACTGGCGAAGCTCGCCGGCGGCGTTGCCGTGATCCGCGTCGGCGGCGCGACCGAGATCGAAGTGAAGGAAAAGAAGGACCGCGTCGACGACGCGCTCAACGCCACCCGCGCCGCCGTGCAGGAAGGTGTCGTGCCGGGCGGTGGTATCGCCCTGTTGCGCGCCAAGAAGGCGGTCGGCAAGCTGACCAGCGACAGCCATGACGTGCAGGCCGGCATCAACATCGTGCTCAAGGCGCTGGTAGCTCCGATCCGCCAGATCGCCGAGAACGCCGGTGTCGAAGGCTCGATCGTTGTCGGCAAGGTGCTCGAGAACAAGTCCGAGACCTTCGGCTTCGACGCGCAGAACGACGAGTACGTCGACATGATCGCCAAGGGCATCATCGACCCGGCCAAGGTGGTGCGCACCGCGCTGCAGGACGCCGGCTCGATCGCCGGCCTCCTGGTGACCACCGAAGCCATGGTCGCCGAACTGCCGAAGGACGCAGCCCCGGCCATGCCGGGCGGCGGCGGCGGTATGGGCGGCATGGGCGGCGGGATGGGGTTCTAGACCTCTCCGCTTCACGCACACGAAACGAAAAGGCCGCCGAAAGGCGGCCTTTTTGATTCAGGACTATGTGCTTGGCTCAGTGACTCGACCCGCGAAACCGCATAGGCTTAGGCAGATCGGGCCCGCTCAACACGACGCCATCGCCTTTGGTCTGCCACTCGGTCACCTGCGCAAGCGCCGCCAGCATGTCGTTGTCGGCTTGGACGCGCGCCTCGCTGCACTGGCCGCTGCTCATGTACTGCGGCAGCGCTTCCTGCAAGGGCGCGGTCTCAATCTTGATGACGTTTTCCTCGATCTGCACGCGCGCAGCGACGGTACGGCACCACAAATCAATTGTGGCGCGGCCGTCGGCCGACACGGTGATGACCGGCACGCGCTTGACCGGCCGCATCGGCGCAACGTCGAGCAGCATTTCCCGGTCGAACGGGAACTCGGCCGCGGCGCTTTCCCCAGCGCGCATAAGTGTCAACGCCAGCACGACGCATGATGTGACGGTGGCGACAAGCCGGCGGCCCGGCTTCAGGCGATGACAATGCATGACGATCCTCGGAACAGACTGTCGCGGCCGCGACGCCGATTCGCAATTGAATTGATGTCGGTTGCGCCGTCAAGATGGCTTGCCGAATTCCCGCGCACTGTGCCGTAAATTGAAATTTATTCGCCGGCCCGCGCGACCAATGGTTCCACCAGCAGATGGGCAATCGAGTTGGCGTAATAATCCACGACCGGCAGATCGGCCGGATTGATGCGATAAAGTCCGTCAGCGTCGTTGACGATGTGGCGCAGCCGCAACATGCGCAGGCCGACTTCGATGGCGTAGTCCTGATCGCCTCGTGGAATATGGACGTGGCAACCGGCGGCGGCGAGAGGTTGCGCCAAAGCCAGCACGCGGGCCTTGAGTTCCAGCATCGACAAAGGCGCATTCGCCTGGCGCAAGGCGGTCGCCACAAGCGCCACTGGCAGCACCGGCACCACAGCGCCTACTTTCGCCATCAGCATGTCGGCAAGGCGCTCGACTTCGGCGAAACGCCGTTCCTGGTCGAGGGTACGGAAATCGATACCGCGCTCGGTGACATATTGCCGCAACGACACCGGCGCGCCGAAGCCGACGCAGGCATAGCCGAAGCGATACCAGCGGCCGCGCACGGCGAGAACAAGATGGCGAATAAACGCGGCCAGAAAAATGCGCGCATTGAAGCGGTAGCGCGAGCGGCCGCCCTCAGTCTTGGCCGCCAGCACGCCGAGCTGCAGGCGGTCTTCCAGCACGCGATCGTAATTGATGCCGACCGGCACGAAGACCGCGTCGCGCGCCGCCTTCGCGTCGAAGCCGGCGACCATGTAGCCGATCAGGCCGAGCTTGGGCTTTTGCAGTTTACCGTCGCGCGTCAGGCCGCCTTCCGGAAACACCGCCTGCGCCAGGCCGCCAGCGACCGCCATGGCGACATAGCGCGCCAGCACCTTGCGATAGAGCGGGTCGCGCGAATCGCGGCGGACGAAATAGGCGCCCATCGAGCGGATCAGGCTTTGCAGCAGCCAGACCCGCGCCCATTCGCCGACCGCGTAACTCAAGGCCGAACTGGACGAGGCCATATAGGTGACCAGCACATAGTCCATGTTGGAACGATGATTGATAACGAAGATCACCGATGAATCCGGATCGACGGTCTTGAGCGCGTCCTCGTCCATATAACCGAGGCGCACCCGGTACAGCATCGTGCAAATCCAGCGCGCCAGCCGCGCGCCGATGCCGAAATAGGCGTAAGCGGAAAACGACGGGACGATCTCGCGGGCGTAACTTCGCGCCAGGTCCTGCGCCACGGTGCGTGTGATATTGTGCGCCTTGGCGTAGATCTCGATTTCGTCGATCACGTCTGGATCGAACACGAGCTGATCGATCAGCGATTGCCGCTTGGCCAGCTTGAACGGCTGAATGCGCAATTTCAGCCGCGTGTTGAGTTCTTCGATGGCGCGGTTGAGCCGCCGCCGCATGACCCAGCGCGCGCTCGGCAGCAACAGATGGTCGAGCGCGGCGAGCAACGACAGCACGCCAACAATAACGACCAGCCAAAGCGGCAACTCTACCGTCGCCCCCACACACTCCCCCATCGCCCGCAACAGACGCGGAAGCCTAGCAACCTGTCACGCGCTTGTCGTCTTCGCCGCAGCTGATTGCTGCACCGCAATAGAGTTTCCTGTTTGACGCGCTTTCTTCACGCGAGCCGGCCGTTGCCGGCCGAAGCCAGCTATGGCCGGCGAAGGCCGGTACCCACTTCGCTCGAAAGCGCTTTAGCCCGGGAATACAAATCCCGCCGCCGTGCTATTCTCAGGCGTCACACATGCCGGGAGCGAACCAATGGATCAGCGCATCATCGACCTCTATGACAGTTTCACCCATGGCGTCATCCACCGCCGCGATTTCATGGACCGGCTGACGACGATCGCCGGATCGAGCGCGGCGGCGCTGGCGCTGCTGCCGATGCTGCAGAACGATTATGCGCGCGCCGCCATCATTCCGGCCGACGATGCGCGGCTGGCCATCGACACCGTTTCCTACGATGCGGGCGGCACGAAGATCAGCGGCTATCTGGCGCGGCCGAAGTCAAAGGGCAAACGCCCGGCTGTGATCGTCATTCACCAAAACCGCGGACTCAATCCGCATATCCAGGACATCACACGACGCATCGCACTCGAAGGTTTTCTGGCGCTCGGCGTCGACATGCTGTCGCCGCTCGGCGGCACACCCGGCGACGAGGACAAGGGCCGCGACATGATCGCAACCTTGAAGCCGGACGAGGCCGCGCAGCAGATCGCCGCCGCCGTGCCGTTCCTGGCCAAGCACGCCGAGTCGACGGGCAGCGTCGGCGCCATTGGCTTTTGCTGGGGCGGCGGCATGGTCAATCGCATCGCCGTGCTGTCGCCGGATCTCAAGGCCGGCGTCGCCTATTACGGCGCGCAGCCGCCGGCCGACAAGGTGGCGTCGATCAATGCGCCGCTGCTGCTGCAATATGCCGGCCTCGACCAACGTATCAATGCCGGCATTCCGGCCTACGAGGCGGCGCTAAAGGCGGCCAACAAACGCCACACGATTCACATTTATCCGGACGTCAACCACGCCTTCAACAACGACACCGGCGACCGCTTCAACAAGCCGGCCGCCGATCTCGCCTGGAGCCGTACCGTCGCGTTCTTCAAGGAGAATCTCGGCGCGCCGCCGAAGGCCTAAGTTAAAACTCAGGCGTCGTCCGAAAGAGTGTCGAGCAAAGCGCGCGCAGTCCGCAACAGCTTTTCGTCGCGTCCCGGCGCGCCGACAAGTTGCACGCCGATCGGCAGGCCCTCGTCGTCGGCCAGCAGCGGCAGGTTGAGCGAAGGCAGGCCGGTCAAGGTCCAGAACGAACAGAACACCGGATCGCCGGTGGCCTCCAGCCCGCGCGGCGCCACGCCGGGCGCCGACAGCGTGATGATGGCGTCGGCATATTGCTCGAAGATTTCCATGATGCCTTCGGCATAGCGCCGTGCGTCGCGCTGCGCCGCCAGATATTGCGTGGCCGTGACCGCTCGGCCTTCGGCGATGAGATCGGCGAATTGCTTGCTGACCGCGCCCTTGTCGGCGAAGGAGCCGAGATTGTGCGCCATGTCGGCGGCCATGATTGCGCGCAAAGCGGGCCACGCGCCGTCGGCATCGGCCGGCAGATCGAGCTCCTGTGCGCCAAGTTCTCTGGCGAGATCGTCTAGACCTTCGCGCGCTTCCGGATCGGCTTTGTCCCACATCGGTGTGCGCACCAAGGCAAAGCGCGGCGGCAGCGGCGATTCCGCGACCGCGGCGGCGCTGAACGCCGGCGCCGCATAGGGGCGCGTATCCGGGTCGGCGGCGTCCTGCCCGGCGATGACGTCGAGCACGAGTCCGATGTCTTCGAGGCTGCGCGCGAAGGCGCCAACATGATCGAGCTTGGCCGACAGAGTCAGCGCGCCGGCGCGCGACACCAGGCCATGGCTCGGCTTGACACCGAACACGCCGCAGTACGCGGCGGGGCGGATCATCGATCCATTGGTCTGCGAACCGATCGCCAGCGGCACCATGCCGGCGGCAACCGCCGCAGCCGAGCCGGATGACGAGCCGCCCGGCGTACGCTGCAGGTCGCGCGGGTTGCGCGTCGGACCCGGATGGAAATAGGCAAACTCCGTCGACACCGTCTTGCCGATGATCACGGCGCCTGCCTCGCGCAGCTTGCGCACGACCGTGGCGTCGTGTTGCGGCCGGCGGCCGGCCATGAGCGGCGTGCCGCATTCAGTCGCGTAATCGGCGGTGTCAAAGATGTCCTTTATTGCAACCGGGACGCCATGCAGCGGGCCGATGCGGCCGCCCTCGCCCTTCAGGCGATCGAGCGCACGCGCCTGCGCCAGCGCATGGTCAGGATCGATATGGGCGAATGCATGCACTTCACCGTCGACCGCGGCGATGCGCTCGAGGCAGGCGGCGGTGTAGTCCTCGGCCGACGCCAGGTTGCGGGCAATGGCGTCCGCGGCTTCCACCGCCGTCAGTTCGGTCATGTCGATCTTGGGCACAGCGCGCATTCCTCATGAAAAAGGCGCGCCGATCGAACCACGATCGGCGCGCCCGATGCAAGTTAAGCCAACAATTAGGCGCCGCCGCCGCCGTACAGATAGTTCGGCAACCAGAGCGTCATGCCCGGCCACAGATACATGATGACCATGCAGATGATGACGATGATCATATAGGGCATCATGCCGGCGAAGATCTGGTTGAGCGTGACGTGCTTGGGCGCGACGCCTTTCAGATAGAACGCCGACATCGCCACCGGCGGCGACAGGAAGGCCGCCTGCAGGTTCACGAACACAAGCGTTCCCCACAGGATCGGATCGATGCTGAAGTGCTTCAAGAGCGGCAGGAAGATCGGCACGAAGATGACGATGATCTCGGTCCATTCCAGCGGCCAGCCAAGCACGAAGATCATAGCCTGCGACAGGATCATGAACTGGATCGACGACATATTGAGCGACAGCACCCAGGTCTCGACCAGCGCCTGGCCGCCGAGGACGGCGAACACGCCCGAGAACAGCGCCGAACCGACAAACAGCCAGCACACCATCGCGGTCGTTTTGGCCGTCAGGAATACGGCTTCCTTGGTGCGCTTCCAGTCGAGCGTCCGCGCCTGGAATGCCAGCAAGAACGCACCCGCCGCGCCGACCGCGGCGGACTCCGTCGCGGTGGTAATGCCGAACAGGATCACGGCGAGCACGACGAAGGTCAGCAGACCAAGCGGCATGATCGACGACGACAGCAGCTTGATGACCACCAGCCGGTCGGCATCGAGCCGCAGGTAGTAGCGGATCTGCATGAAGGCGCAGACCGCCACGATCCCGGCGAACCAGAGATAGAAAGACATCGGTGGACCCAGGTCCACCGGCGCCGTCGGCGCGCTCGATGGCACCGAACCGAGTTGCACCAGGCCCTCGGGAAGCGCTTCCGCGACGACCTGCGGGTGGATGACGACATACCACCACACCAGCGCCAGCGTGCCGGCAGTGATGATGAACGGCACCAGCGAATACAGGAAGTTGCTGACAAGTGCGCCATAAGTGAGCCGGCCGCCTTCGCCCTCGATCTCCTTGGCGCGCGCCGGCGAGGCGAGCGAGGCGATCAGGCCGAAGAACATGTTGTTCGAATAGGCGGCCTGGAAATTCCGCATCCAGTCCGGCACCGGCACCTTGGTCTGCTCGGGCGGCAGCTTCGGCGCGATCGACGGGTTAATCATCGCCCAGCCGACGATATAGATCAGATACAAGAACGACAGGAAGAAGCCGGGGAACATCGCCGCCGCGTAGAGCTTGACCACAGACTGTCCGGCGACCGCGGCGTAAACGATGATCATCACCGACGGCGGGATCAGAATGCCGAGCGTGCCGCCGGCCGTAATGACGCCGGAGGCGAGCTTGACGTCATAGCCGGCCTTCAGCATCGGATTGAAAGCGATGACGCCCATCAGCACGACAACCGCGCCGACCAGACCGGAGGCGATGCCCCAGAATGTGCAGACGATCAGCGTGGCGACGGCGAGCGAAGCCGGCACGTTCCGGAACGCGAGCTGGATCGAATAGAACATCTTGTCGACCAGCGCGCCGCGCTCCATCACGTAGCCCATTAAGACGAATAACGGGATCGAGATGAGAACGTCGTTGGTCATGGCGCCATAGGTGCGCTGAACCATCAGGTCGAAGACGCGGTTGTCGGAGAACAGGTGCGTCGGGTCGTAAAAGGCGATGAAGCCGAAGAACATGCCGAGGCCCATCAGCGTAAACGCCGTCGGGAAGCCAAGCATGATGACAACGACGATGAGCCCCAGCATCAGGAGCCCGAGTGCGGGGTCGCTCATTTCTGCAAATCTCCACCCATGCCGCGCTGACGGGCGGTCTCGTCGATATCCTTCGCCTTTTCGATGGCGACTTTTCGCGATTCTTCATCGACGTACTGGCTGTTGGCAAGCTGCTCGCCGACGACATCCATCTCGGCGACGTCCTTGAGCCGGCTCGGCCACTCGCCGGTCCGGAGGCAGATCACGGCGCGAACGATTTCGGCGAACCCTTGCAGCATCACCAGCGCGCCGGCGATCGGAATGACCGTCTTGAAGTGATAGATCGGCGGACCGTTGGCCGTCACATTCGAATGCTCGTTGATGCGCCATGAATCGGCGGCATAATCGGCGCCGGCATAGATCAGCGCGGCGATGCCGGGAATGAAGAACACGATATAGAGCACGAGATCGAGCGCGGCCTGCGTGCGCGGCTTCATCGACGAGTAGAGGAAGTCGCCGCGGACATGGGCGTTCTGCGCCAGGGTGTAGGCGCCGCACAGCATGAACAGGCTGCCGTAGAGCATGTTGGTCAGATCGAAGATCCACGCCGTCGGCATGTTCATGATGTAGCGTTTGAACACTTCGACGCAGACCGCCATCATCAGGACGATGATCAGCCAGGCGGCCGCCTTGCCGACCCAGGTACTGATGCCGTCAATGGTATGTAAAAACCGATCAGCTTGCATAAATCTCGCTCCCAGCACTTCCGGGCATCCGTCCTGCCCGAAAATACCATTCCCCAAAAGTCCAAAACACGGCCCGCCCCGCAGAGGTCCATGTTCAGGTACGAAACCCGAAACATTCATCCAAGACAAAACACCATTCGGCTTTTGGCCGAATGGTGTCTTGCTGTCTCAAACCAACGCTAGATCTTCTTCGCCGCGCCGTTCGCGCCGAAGTAATGATCGAACGCCATACGCCGATTGACTACGGTATCCATTTCCCAGCGAACCGTGCGCTCGGCGAACTTGAGCTGCGATTGCAGGATCTTCTTGAACAGCGGGTTTTCGCCCGACCGCTTCTTGACGACGTCGTCGTAGATTTCGAGCTGCTGCTTCAGGATCGAGTCCGGCGTCTTGTAGAACTTGACGTTATCCTTGGACTGCATTTCCTGATAATCGGTCGAATAACGATCGACCGCCTTCCAGGACATGTCCTGGCTCGCCGCTTCCACGGCGTTGGCGATGATGGCACGCATCTTTTCCGGCAGCGCGTTGTACTTGTCCTTGTTGAACATGATCTCGAACTGCTCGGCGTTCTGATGATAGCTTTGCAGCATGCAGACCTTGGACACGTCCGGGAAGCCGAGGATGCGATCGGAGGTCGCGTTGTTGAACTCCGCCGCGTCGAGAAGGCCGCGGTCCATCGCCGAGACGATTTCGCCGCCGGGCAGCGCGTTGACCGCGAGGCCCATGCCGGTGAACACGTCGATCGAGATGCCGACGGTGCGATACTTCAGGCCCTTCATGTCCTCGGCCTTGGTGATCGGCTTCTTGAACCAGCCGAGCGGCTGGGTCGGCATCGGGCCGTAGGGGAACGAAACGACGTTGGCGCCGATCGAAGCATAGAGTTCCGTCAGCAGTTCCTTGCCGCCGCCGTATTTGTGCCAGGACAGCAGCATGTTTGCGTCCATGCCGAAGCCGGGGCCCGAACCCCAGAGCGCCAGCGCATTCTGCTTGCCGTAGTGATAGACGAGCACGCCATGGCCGCCGTCGAGCACGCCCTTGGAGACGCCGTCGAGCAGGCCGAAGGCCGGAACCACAGCGCCGGCGGGCAGCACTTCGATCTTGAGATCGCCGCCGGTCATGTCGTTGACCTTCTTGCCGAAGTCCAACGCGTATTCGTGGAAGATGTCCTTCGCCGGCCAGGTGCTCTGCCAGCGCATGGTGATCGGGCCCTGCGCTTTTGCAACGCTCGGCGCCATCACGCTGGCCACGCCAGCAACGGCGGCGCCGCCGAGGAATTTACGGCGCGTTGCTACCGTCGACTGCTTATTCTTTGACATTTTTCTCGCCCTCCCTTGGGATGTTATCGTCCAAACAATTCTTGGCCGGGTCTTATTCCGCAATCCGGCCGATTTCGGCAGAATTAGGCAACCCTTGGCGATGATCGTACGGGCTACCCGCTCAAGACGCAATATTGGGAACTGGATGGGCAGGCCTGAAACGCGAATTTTATGCACAATTTTTTCGTAACGGACGGGAATTTGGCCAACCATTCACTATTTGAAAGCTAGGCCTAGCCAATCCCGCCGCTTTCCGCCCCCGACAGGAGCCGCCCGTGAGAGCCATCATCGCGACACTCGCCACCGTCTGGCGAATTGCCAGCCCCTATTTCCGCTCCGAGGAGCGCTGGTCCGGCCGGATCCTGTTGGCGTCGGTGGTGGCGATCGAACTGTCGATCGTGGCCTTGACCGTTCTGCTCAACAGCTGGAACGCGCGCTTCTATAATGCGCTGCAGGACAAGAACTGGAACGACTTCGTCTATCAGCTCGGCTATTTCTCGATTCTGGCCGCGGTCTTTGTCGCGCTCGCCGTCTATCAGCTTTACCTCAATCAATGGCTGCAGATCCGCTGGCGGCGCTGGCTGACCCGCGCCTATCTCGACCACTGGATGGCGGGGTCCAATCACTACCGCATGCAGCTTCTTGGCGACACCGCCGACAATCCGGACCAGCGCATCGCCGAGGACATCAACTCGTTCATCCAGTCGACGCTGAATATCGGGCTGCAACTGCTCAATTCCGTCGTGACGTTATTCTCGTTCATGATCATCCTGTGGGGATTGTCGGCCGAAGCGCCGCTGCATCTGTTCGGCATGAGCGTCAATATTCCGGGCTATCTGTTATGGGCGGCGCTGATCTATTCCATCATCGGCACCGCGCTCACCCATCTGATCGGCCGCGCCTTGATCGCGTTGAATTTCCAGCAGCAGCGTTATGAAGCCGATTTCCGTTTCAGCCTGGTGCGCGTGCGCGAAAACGCCGAACAGATCGCGCTCCTTTCCGGCGAGCCGGCCGAGCGCCAGCGGCTGCTGATGCGCTTCAGCAATGTCGCGTCCAACTGGCTGGCGATCATGTCGCGGCAGAAGAAACTGACCTTCTTCACCGCCAGCTATTCGCAAGCCGCGGTGGTGTTTCCCTTCATCATGGTGAGCCCGGCCTATTTCGCCGGCGCGGTGCAACTCGGCGGCCTGATGCAGACCGCCAATGCCTTCGGCCAGGTGCAGAGCGCCCTGTCGGTATTCGTAACGCTGTACCGCAGCCTCGCCGACTGGCGCGCGGTGATCGAGCGTCTCGACGGCTTCGACAAATCGGTGGCCGCCGCGCAGGCGCTGGCGGTGACGCCGCCGCGGGTCACGGTGACGCCGGGCGACGGTGCCGCGATCACTTTCAAGGACCTGGCGGTACAGCTTCCAAATGGCATGCCGCTGGTCAATGCCGCCGCGCTTTCCATCGCGACCGGTGACAAGGTGCTGGTGAATGGACCGTCGGGCTCAGGCAAGTCGACGCTGTTCCGGGCGATGGCCGGCATCTGGCCGTTCGGTTCCGGCACCATCACCGTGCCGAAGAACGCCAAAGTCATGATGCTGCCGCAGCGTCCGTATTTTCCGATCGCGCCGCTGGCCGCGGCCGTGGCCTATCCGGCCGAGCCCGGCACGTTCGACAGCGCCAAGGTGGCCGAATTGATCGCCGCCGTCGGCTTGCCGGCGCTTGTCCCGCGAATCGAGGAAGAGGCGCACTGGAACCGCATGCTTTCGCTCGGCGAACAGCAGCGGCTCGGCATCGCGCGGGCGATCCTGCTGGCGCCGGACTATCTGTTCCTCGACGAGGCCACCGCCTCACTCGACGAGGAGGCCGAGGCCGCCGTCTATCGGCTGCTCGAGCAGCGGCTGGCCAAGACCACCATCGTTTCGATTGGCCACCGCTCGACTTTGGCCGCGTTCCATCGCCGCCGTTTGAATTTCAACCGGGAAGGCGACCGATTCTGGCTGCGCGACAGCGGCGTGGAGGCCGTCAAGTAAGTCGGAGCGCCGATTCGACGCCAAAACGCGAAAGGGCGGCGGTCCTTTCAAGGAACCGCCGCCCATCGCAACCGAGACGCTAATCCCGGCCTAACCAATCAGCCTACTTGAGGGCCGAGAAGGCGGTGTCGAACTTGAGGGTCGCGACGAAACGATCGCCGCAGAGGTTCGAGCTGCCACCGCTGCCGACGGCAGTGTTGCACTGGTTCGCAACAACCGCATTCGGCTTCACGTTGGTGCCCCAATAGCGCAGGTCGAGGGTCATGGCCTTGTAGTTGAGGATCAGGCCGACGTCGTAATAGGTGTCGGAAACCCAGCCCATGTTGGTCGTGACGCCCGAGCTGTATACCTCACGGCCGATCTCGGGATTGATCGAGACGGTGATGCCGGCCGGCTGCCACGGCAGCGTGATCATGGCGTTAACGGCGTAGAAGGAGTGGCGCGCATCGCCGGTCCATAGGCCGGGAGACGCAACCTTCTTGTTGTTGAAGTTGTTGAAGCCGGTTTCGACGATACCGCCGATGGTCAGGATGTCGTTAAACTTGTAGCTCGGCTTGGCGTAAATTTCGCCGTAGCTGCCGTTGGCAAGCTGCGGAACGCTGACCGTGTTCACGCCGCCCGGATAGCCGTAGTAGACATAGCCAACATCGAGGCCGAAGTTGCCGAGGGTCAAACGAACGCCGGCGTTCGGATCGATTTCGGCATTGGCCAGACCGGTCCACAGGCTCGAGCCCCAGACGCCGGCATACAGCTGCCACATGTCGTTGATGTTATAACGAACTTCGAAATAGCCCTGAACCGCGGGCTTATGGTTGGACTGCGACACGCCACGCAGAACGTAGTCCGAGGTGAGCGCGGTACCGAAGGCGATATCCCACGGCGACGGTGTCGCGACGGCGACCTTCTTGGCTTTCACCGGCATATCGGCCGCGAAGGCCGGCACGGCCGCGGTAACCGCGAGCGCCGCAACAACTGACAACAAGATTTTCTTCATAGGACCCTGCCCCTTTTTTCTTAGGTTCGATCGACTTGCAGCCGATACAAAAAGCTCGTCACATTTGCGCACTAACTATTCCCAAACACCGGCTTGGCTGCGACCGACCCGTACGAAAAGGGCGTGCATTACCGGATAATTTACATCCTTTGAGGGCTTTCCGAGCAAGGCGAAAACATCGGCAGTTGCTGCCTTTTTGGGCGATTCAGGGCTTTATCCGAATAAACTGTCACAGTGTTGCGCGGATATCACATTTCTGGGCCGAGAAACGGTATTGAAATGCCAAGGGGAAACCGCACCCCAGGGATTAACCCCGTTCCTTCCGGATCGGCCTATGACCCGATTCTCCGGGCCCCGGAACGCGGAAGGACCGGCGCGCCGTTGAAGCAAACCGGTCCTTCGGACATTTTGACGATCCGGAGCGGCGTTGGCCGCCGGCCCCGGAACGCATTTCGCGATTCGCTCAGGCAGCTGCCTTCTTGCGGTTGGCCTCAAGGCGGGCATCGACCAGTGCGACCTGGGCATCGATGGCCGCATTGCTCAGGCCTTTCTGCCGGGCGATCAATTGCACCAGCTTGTCGGCGCGCTCAATGTATTGCGCGCCGTTCTGAAGCGCGCGCGCCGCCGAGGCCGGACGCGACAGGCTTTGCGCCGCGGCGGCGTATTTCTCGAACGGCACCAGATCGGCCGGATTGGCGCCGAGCTTGACGCAGAGATCGAACACGAAATTGTACACCGACTTCGATTCCTCGAT
>CAITJJ010000075.1 GCA_903892675.1 uncultured Hyphomicrobiales bacterium
GAGAGCCATGTCACCGTGCCGCAGCTCGGCGGCATGTATCGCGGCGACTTCCGCCGCAAAGCGACGCTCGCCGAATATGGCTTCCGCCTACCCTCTTGCATGGACAATCGGCCGCTCCGCTTCGAGGAATGGGACGCGATGCGGCCGCAGTCGGTCGCCGTCTCGGCGACGCCGAGCCATTGGGAAATGAACGAGGCCAATGGCGTCTTCGTCGAGCAGGTCATCCGCCCGACCGGCCTCATCGATCCTCCCGTTGAAATCCGCTCGGCGCGCACGCAGGTCGACGATCTCGTCGGCGAAGTGCGCCAGGTCGCGCTCGCCGGCTATCGCTCGCTGGTCACGGTGCTGACCAAGCGCATGGCCGAGGACCTCACCGAATACATGCACGAACAGGGCATCCGCGTGCGCTACATGCATTCGGACATCGACACTTTGGAGCGCATCGAGATCATCCGCGACCTGCGGCTCGGCGCCTTCGACGCGCTGATCGGAATCAACCTGCTGCGCGAGGGCCTCGACATTCCGGAATGCGCGCTGGTCGCCATTCTCGACGCGGATAAAGAGGGATTTCTCCGCAGCGAGACCTCGCTGATCCAGACCATCGGCCGCGCCGCGCGCAATGTCGACGGCAAGGTCGTGCTCTATGCCGACAAGGTCACCGGCTCGATGCAGCGCGCCATCGAGGAGACCGACCGCCGCCGCGCGAAGCAGGTCGAATACAACACGGCGCACGGCATTACGCCGGAGAGCATCAAGAAGTCGATCGGCGACATCATGGACTCGGTCTATGAGCGCGACCACGTTCTGATTTCGACGGGCGGCCAAGGGGGCTTTGGCGAAGGCGACTTCGGCGACGCCGCCACCATCGGCCATAATTTCGAGACCGTGCTGGCCGATCTGGAAAAGCGCATGCGCGCGGCCGCCGCCGATCTCGACTTCGAGGAAGCCGCGCGCCTGCGCGACGAGATCAAGCGCCTGCGCCAGACCGAGCTGGCGGTGGTCGATAACCCGACCGTGCGCAATGTGATGATCGGCCAGGATTCGAAATTGCGCAGGGCGGTGGCAGGAAAGAAGACCAAGGCCGAAGACCCGCTTTCCCGCCCGGACAAACCGGTGCTCGACGAAATGGGCATCGCGACCTGGCACGAGTTCAAGCCGGCGCGGCAGAGCGACTTGCAACGCCCGCGCAAACCCAACCTCGACGAAATGAGCCCCGGCGTTGAATCGATCCCGGGCCGTAAGGGCGGCGACCAGCCGCAGGGGCCAAGGAGCAAGATGGGAAGGCCGGGCATGCGCGGCGGCTTTAAGAAGAAGGGGCGTTAGAGGGAAATTCAAATTTATCGTCGGTCAACTTGCGCATGGGATAAATGCGTGTCAAAAAAGCAACCAACGGGCGATTTGAAATGACGACACGCTCTAAGATTGAATGGACCGAACACACTTGGAACCCGGTTACTGGGTGTACCAAGATTTCTCCCGGCTGTAAGCACTGCTACGCGGAAACGCTTGCGCGTCGCTTAAGGGCTATGGGTGCTGCGGGCTATAAGGACGGCTTCAAACTCACTTTGCAGCCTACGCGGCTCGGCGATCCTTTGAGGCGAAAGAAGCCAACGATCTATTTCGTTAATAGCATGTCGGACCTTTTTCACGAAAAGGTGCCATTCACTTTCATCGATAGTGTTTTTGCGACTATTAGCGCGACTCCTCAGCACCGTTATCAAATTCTGACAAAACGTCCTGAACGCATGGAAGAATATTTCCGGACACGATCGGTGCCCGATCATGCTTGGCTTGGGACATCCGTAGAGAATCGTAAGCACGGCCTTCCACGTATTGCGGTTCTCAGACGCATAAAGGCAAAGATTAGGTTTCTCTCTATCGAACCGCTTTTGGAAGACTTGGGCAGTTTTGACTTATCAAAGATGAGCTGGGTCATCGTCGGTGGCGAGTCTGGTCCAAAAGCGAGACCAATGCGCCCGGAGTGGGCCCGGTCAATTCAACAACAATGCGACGCCGTTGAAATTCCATTCTTCTTCAAACAGTGGGGAAGCTATGGAGGCGACGGAATTCGACGTTCCAAGACCAGCAACGGTCGATTGCTTGATGGAAAGATTTGGAATGCTGTGCCGTTAAATTACTAAATGCGTGGGGGCGCATGCCGAAGAAACATTACGGGTGGAAACTTGGGGGACCACTTCCGAAAATCGGATCGCACAGTCTAGCGAAACACCAAGTATTTGAGCGCTACATCGAGCGATATATAGATATTGTAGCGCCGCATCCAGCGCAACGGAGCTTAAATCTAACCATAGTGGACGGCTTTTGCGGCGGCGGTAGATACCTCTACGGATCAGAGACAATACTCGGATCACCGCTAATTTTGCTCAAATCTGTCCGCGCCGGAGAAGTAAAATTAGCACTGCAGCGCCAGCATGGATTTGAAATAAAAGCTGATTTTTTCTTTGTCGATAAGAGCAAAGACCACATTTATTTTTTGCGGAGCGAACTTGCAGCATCGGAATTTAAGAACGAGGTGGACCGCTCTATATATTTGAAAAATGATACATTTGAACGACAAGCTCCGTCAATTATCGAGTTCATACAAAAGAAGGGTACTAGTCATCGTTCTTTATTTTTCTTGGATCAATACGGCTGGAGCGCCGTTTCTTTCGAGGTGATCCGAAAAATTTTCGCCTCTCTAAAACACCCAGAAGTGCTTCTGACATTCTCTGTTGACAGCCTCATTGATTATTTTCGTGAGAAAACGGCAGGGACAAAAGCTGGTCGCGCAATTGCACTAAATGGTGCCTTTGCATCGCAGCTTGTAAATTTGAAAACTGAACAAGGCGCGCGATATTTAATTCAGAATTTTCTTTATCAACATATCTTAGACAACACTGGCGCAAAATATTACACACCATTTTTTATTAAGTCAGCTGACAACCACCGCTCTTACTGGCTGTTGCACCTTTCATCTCAAGAGCGAGCGCGTGACGAGATGGCACGCTTGCATTGGGACATGACTAATACGTTTGTCCATCATGGCAAAGCGGGATTTAATGCACTTGGGTTTGACCCCGATATTGACCCCGACCAGCAACTTCTTGAGTTTGATTTTGGAACCAGCGCTCGGACCGACTCTGTGAATGCCGCGGTCGAACAACTCCCTCGGTTCATTCGCGAAGATACGTCAAGCAGTGATGGGCCTGTCACCATTGGCGACCTCTTTCGAGCCCGCTGTAATGACACTCCACTCACAATGCCTTTGGTCGGAGAAGCGGTAGTAAAGCTACGTGATGAGCTAGAAGAAGTTGAGATTCTTGGCCCGGATGGAAAGATCCGACCTAAGGCTCGCAGGCTCGGGTGGAACGATCGCGTTCGACCACGAAAGCAACGCACGTTCTATAGGGGGTTTGGAAACAAGCCAGGCAAGTAAAGCGGCGGCACGCACGAGACGCCCCTCCCCGAAAAAAAACCCACCCTCCCCCCCCCAAAAAAAAAATCCCCCTTGACTGTTTATATCCCTAGGCTTATATTCTCCTTCATCCCGCCCCATGAGAGGGGTGTCTGTGCAGCATCTTCAGATGCAGGGCGGGGAGCGGTGGCCGGGGTGGGGCGTCGGAGATGCGGCGCGGTTTTCCTCCCCCGGCGGTCCAAGCCGCACGGTCCCGGCAGCCATCGCGGGCGGCCACTGGGGCAGAAGTGTGCGCGGAAAATGCGGTGCGAGGCGGAATGTCCGAAAGGCGTTCCGCGCAGCACTGGCACCCCGCGCGCAATCAAAGCCCTGAAGCGGTAGTTAGGCTCACCTGTCGTAAGAGAGGGAGCCCGAAATCGTCGCACTACCGGGGGCTCTGCGGAGCAAACCTATAAACATCGCGTGCGGGACGCCGGGGATCCGGCAATTCCGTGGTGACTAACTCGTGTGAAATCTAACTCACACTCACACGAGGCTGCGGGGTCGTTGTGGCCCCGGCGTTCCGCGCGCCCTCTTTCTGGAGGGAGCGGCTAGTCGCGCCGTAGCCCGAAGGGCGAAGGCGGATGGGAATGCGGTTGCAGACGACGGCCTGCCCGGGGCCGGTAAAGAATACGGGCGATGACGCATGTCTGCACGGCAGCGCCGCGCTTCACTTCTCCGCCGGCGCCACCGTCACCTCGCCCATGCCGCTGTTCTTGAGCGATGCCGCGACGAAGCCCGAGGCCTTCATCTCCTCGACGAAGACCTTCAGATAAGCGAGCCCGGCGGGCCGGCCTTTCGGCGTCGTCATCGCCTGGCGGATCTGCTGGAACGCGCCGGGCATGACGCGCACCTCCGGATGATCCTTGGCATAGGCGTCGAGTGCCTGGCGCACGCCGGCGGCGGCGTCGAGTTTCTGCTCAAGGAAAACCGGAATGCCGGCCGAGGCGCCGCCGACCTTGGCGCGTTCCAGTTTCGCGTGCTTGAGTTCGCGCGTCAGATAAAGGTCATAGACCGACGCCAGGCCGATGCCGATCCTGATGCCGGGTTTGTCGACGTCGCCGACATCCTTGAGCGGGGAATCCTTCATCACCATGTAGGTGCCTTCGATGATGGCGTAAGGCGCGGTGAAGTCCGCTTTCGCCGCGCGCACCGGATCGATGGCGATATAGCCGACATCGACCGTGCCCTCGGCCAGCGCGTCGAAGGCCTTGCCGGCGGCCTCGAACTGGACGTAGTCGACCGGTACGCCGAGACGCTTACCGAGCGCCGCGGCGAGATCGACCGAGATGCCGCGCGGCTCGCCGTTCGGCCCCTTCTGCGCCAGCACGTTGTTGCCGTAGTTGATCGCGGCGCGCAGCTTGCCGGTCGGCGCCAGATCTTTCAGAACCTCGGGCGAGGGCGCGGTTTGCGCGAAGGCGTTGCACGAAAATATCAGCGCCGCGCCGAGTACGGCAGCGGTCTTCAACAGATGTCGCATGGTCCCTCCCGATGCGGCGCAGGTGCACGGCGCCCTGCCCGCTTTGATAGCGATGAGACGCTTTCCGGCGATAGCGCGCAAGCGGGGGCCGATAAAATTCTAGGCCGTCTCGAACTGCAGTTTCGCCAGCCGCGCGTAAAGCCCGCCATTGGCCGAGAGCTGCGCGTGCGTGCCCTCCTCGGCGATGCGGCCTCTGTCGATCACCAGGATGCGGTCGCAGGACAGTACGGTGGCGAGGCGGTGTGCGATGACGATCGAGGTGCGCTGCTGCATCAGTCGGGTGAGCGCCTGCTGCACCAAAGTCTCGCTCTCGGCGTCGAGCGCCGACGTCGCCTCGTCGAGCAGCAGCAGCGGCGCTTCGCGCAATATCGCGCGGGCAATGGCGATGCGCTGGCGCTGGCCGCCGGACAGAGTAATGCCGCGTTCGCCTACCTGTGTGTCGTAGCCTAGCGGCATGCGGGCGATGAATTCGGCGGCGTGCGCGGCTTCCGCTGCTTTCTCGATTTCGGCGTCGGTCGCGTCGAGCCGGCCGAAGCGGATGTTCTCGCGCACGCTCGCGGCGAAGACGACGGCGTCCTGCGGCACCAGCGCGATCTCGCGGCGCACCGCGGCGGGATCGGCCTGCGGCAGGTCGACGCCGTCGAAGGTCACCACGCCGCTCTGCGGATCGTAGAAGCGGAGAATGAGATGAAAGATCGTGCTCTTTCCCGCGCCCGACGGTCCGACCAATGCGAGCCTTTCGCCGGGCTTCACCTTGAACGTAAGACCGTCGAGCACATAAGAGTCCGGCCGCGTCGGATAGGCAAAGCGCACATTGTCGAATGTCACTTCGCCGCGCGCCGGTCTGGTCAGCGCGAGCGGTTGCGCCGGCGCCTTGATCGCAGGCTCGACGCTGAGGATCTCGAACAATCGCTCGGCCGCGCCGGAGGCCTGGGCGATCTCGCCCCAGACCTGCGAGAGTTCGCCGAGGCCGCCGGCGGCGAACACGGCGTAAAGAATGAACTGGCTCAGCCGTCCGGGCGTGATGTCGCCGGCCAATACGTCCTGCGCGCCGACCCAAAGCACAATGACGACGCTGGAGAAAATCAGGAAGATCGCAATCGACGTCAGGATCGAGCGCGCCAGCGTCGCGCCGCGCGCCGCCTCATACGCTCCTTCGACCGCCGCGCCAAAGCGGCGCTTCGCCAGAGCCTCGTTGGTGAAGGCCTGCAGCGTGCGCACCGCGCCGATCAGTTCGCTGGCATAGCCGGAAGCGTCGGCGAGTGTGTCCTGCGCGGCGCGGCTTTTCTTGCGCACGGCGCGGCCGAAGCCGACCAGAGGCAGCACGATCACCGGAATGGCGGCAAGCACGAACAGCGACAGGCGCGGGCTGGTCACCACCATCATGGTGGCGCCGCCGAAGAACAGGACAAGGTTGCGCAGTGCGATCGACACCGAAGCGCCGACCGCGGATTTGATCTGCGTCGTATCGGCGGTCAGCCGCGAGATCATCTCGCCGGTCTTGGCGGTGTCGAAGAACGACGACGACAGTTTGGTCAAATGCGCGAAGACGTCGGCGCGCAGATCGGCGACGATGCGCTCGCCGAGCGTGATGACGAGGTAATAGCGCAGCGCGCTGGAGACCGCGAGCACCAGCACGACCGCGATCATGACGCTGAAATAGGAATCGATCAGTTCGGCCGCCTTGGCCGAAAAGCCGAAGTCGATCATGCGGCGCACCGCGACCGGCACGACCAAGGTGGTCAGCGCGGCGATCGTCAGCGCCACCAGCGCGGCAAACGCGCGGGCGCGGTAGCGCCCGATATAGGGCAGCAGCCGGGTCAGCGGCTTGACGTTCAGTCTGCGTCTTTCGGCGGCCTGGGCCTGTTCGCTCAAGCCCCGTCCCTCACTGGCAAAACTCATCCGGCGCGACGCCTTTTTCTCGAAAACGCCCCGATATGGCGTCACCTGTCGTGGTTCGGCGGGACCATGCCCCGAGGCCTTGCCACGGGTCAATCGGGGCAATCATCGGCTTGCCGGGCGGCCATTCGTCCTGTATAGACCGGCCAAATTCAGTATTTCGGCGCCCCTTTGGCCGCCTTAAACGATCAAACATCAGACGGAACCGAAGATCATGAAGGCCGATATCCATCCGGAATACCACACCATCAAGGTCGTCATGACCGATGGCAGCGAATTCGTCACCCGCACCACCTGGGGCAAAGAGGGTGACACGATGAACCTCGACATCGACCCGAAGTCGCACCCGGCCTGGACCGGCGGCCAAGCGCAGATGATGGATCGCGGTGGCCGCGTGTCTCGCTTCCAGAAAAAGTTCGCCGGCTTCATCAAGGAAGAAAAGAAGTAAGCGCTGTCGCAGCGCCGAAACGAAAAAACCCCGGGCATGCCCGGGGTTTTTTGCATTTTGGCGTTGTCGCGAAAGCGTCAGACGCGCTCGGCGCCAAAGGCCGCTTTCAACAGACCGAGCTGTTGCTCGACCGGATTGATCGACGGCGCCTGCTCGGCGGCGATGTTGTGAATGGTGCTGTCGAGCCGGCGCACCTTGGCGTGCAGCTTCTGCGACCGTTCGATCAGGTCGCGCAGCACCGCCGGCAGTATGGCGATATTGTTCGGGTCGTGGCTGTCGGTTGCCGCCAGCTTGACTTTGCTTTTTTCCTTGTTCGCCTGGGCCAGCGACATCTCGCCTTCCTTGACCGCGCGATGCAGCAGCAGCCAAGACGCCAGCTGCATCAACCGCGTGGTCAGTCGCATGCTCTCGGTCGCATAAGCAAGCGCCGGCGCGCGTTCAAGCGTTTTGGATTCGGCGCGGCCCGGACCGTCGAGATAGGTCGCGGTCTCTTCGACCAGCGCCATGCCATCGCGAAACAGATCGGCGAAGACCTGCGAATTGGCGAGCCGCTCGCCGAACGACACCGGCTCCGTCTGGCTGCTGAACAATGAGTTTTCGGACATAACGCTACGCCTCACCTTACTCTATACCAGACGACAATATCATTTTCGTTGCGCGTTGCGGAGCGGCGAGCCGGTCCCGCTTTACGATTGGGTAAGCATGACGGGTCGGACGGCCGCCTGTCCAGACGGTCTGGCGGCAAACCTTCCGACATAGTTGCCAGCCGGACACAGGGGCGGAAAGCGCGTTGGATTTGCCCCAAAATGGCACATGCCCCGCACAAAAAAAGAGCCGCCGTTGCCGGCGGCTCGAAGTTGATAACAGGGAGGCGTCAAACAGAGTGGACAGGAGCCACTCAAAGTCCATGAAGTTGGACGCTTTTAGTAATACTCGGGAAAGCTTACCCGCCGGTTAAGCGGGACCGTATGCAAGCGGTTACGGCACAATGACATCGCACCTTATTACCATCAGCGTTTGAAAAACTGATCGGCGGCGGCGCGTTTATCGCGCTTTTGCGCCATGTCGGCTTCCAGGCGTTTGATCTCATCCTGCATGAGCTGCACGCGCAGTTTCAATTCCTCGACCGACAGCAGGCCAAGGTCCTGGCCGATCTCATGCACGATCTTCTTTTTCGGCCGGTCATCGTCGTCGAAAGCCGCCATGATTTCCTCCATTTTGGAAGAAACTTAGCCGCGCCGCAGCGGGTTGTCACATTGCCGAGTGCCCCCTAAACAAAGTCACCAAGTGCGCGATCCAGGAGACATCAATGACCGACCTTCCGACCAGCATGACCGTCATAGGCATCAAAGAAGCCGGCGGCCCCGAGGTTCTCGTTCCCGAACAGCGGCCAGTGCCGGAGCCGCGCGAAGGCGAGATCCTGGTCAGGGTCAGCGCCGCCGGCGTCAATCGCCCCGACGTGCAGCAGCGCAAGGGCCTCTATCCGCCGCCGCCCGGCGCGCCGGATGTGCCCGGTCTTGAGATCGCCGGCGAGATCGCCGCGCTCGGACCCGGCATCAAACGCTGGGCGATCGGCGACCGCGTCATGGCTCTGGTCATCGGCGGCGGTTACGCGCAATACGCGCTCGCTCACGCGAGTCACGCAATGCCGGTGAGCGGCCTGTCGATGGTCGAAGCCGCCGCCGTGCCGGAAACCTTCTTCACCGTCTGGCACAACGTTTTCGAGCGCGGTGCGCTTAAAGGAGGCGAGACCTTGCTGGTGCATGGCGGCTCGTCCGGCATCGGCACGACCGCGATCCAGTTGGCTAAGCAGTTCGGCGCGCGCGTCATCGTCACCGCCGGTTCGCAGGAGAAATGCGACGCCTGCCGCACACTCGGCGCCGACGTCGCCATCAATTATAAAACCGAGGACTTCGTCGAAGCGACCAAGACCGCCACCGGCGGCAAGGGCGCCGACGTCATTCTCGATATGGTCGGCGGCGATTACATCGGGCGCAACTATGAAGCCGCCAGCGTCGAAGGCCGTATCGTCCAGATCGCCTTCGCCGGCTCGCCGAAGGCGACTGTCGATTTCCGCCGCATCATGCTCAAGCGGCTGCATCACACCGGCTCGACCTTGCGCTCGCGCGCGGTCGCCGACAAAGGCGCTATCCGCGAAGCCATCGAGCAAAAGGTGCTGCCGCTCCTGGCCGCCGGCACCGTCAAACCGATCATCTACAAGACCTTCCCGCTGGCAAAGGCCGCGGACGCACATACGCTGATGGAGAGCAGCGCGCATATCGGCAAGATCGTGCTGGAGGTTTAAGGCCGAACGGCGAGAAATCGCCGCTTCTTGTCCTCCGGCTGGAAAAATGCCGCCGGATACCGCGAAAATGGCGGTCCGGCCGTTAAGCCTATCCTCTGCCACAATCATGGTTAATCGCTAAACGCTTGCCCGCACCCCCGGCAGCCCGCTACTCATCATGCGACGGGCCGGCGGATCGCCGAGCTGGAGGGTAACGTTTGCATTCGAGGCGTGCCGTTCACCGACTAGCGACCATGCTCGTGCTCGCGGCCGTTTTGCTGGCGGGCTCGCGCGCGCAGGCCGTGGAAGCCGTGAACGTGCGGCTGGACTCGCCGGCCATCGACCTCACCGCCGCTACCGAGCGGGTCAAGACCGATTCCGACCGCATCCAGGTGTCCACAGCGCCCGGCCCTGACGGCATCGTCCGCCGCATCGAAGTCCGCGCCCGCGAAGGCAACGTCAACTGGGCGACTTTTGCGCTCACCAATAATTCGGATGAGCAGATCGACCGCCTCATCGTCGTTCCGCATTACCGCATGGTCGGCTCCGGCCTGATCTGGCCCGATCTCGGCCTGTCGCGCATCGCCGGCATTACCCCCTCCACCGGCGACCGCCCGGTGCGTCAGGAATCGACGACCTCGGATATTTTCCGCGTCACGCTCGACCCGGGCACAGTCGTGACCTTCGTCGCTGAATTGCGCACCGACCGCCTGCCACAGATCTATCTGTGGGAGCCCGACGCCTACAAGGACAAGGTCAACTCGTTCACGCTCTATCAGGGCATCGTCATCGGCATCGCCGGATTGCTGGCGTTATTCCTCACCATCCTGTTCGTGGTGAAGGGCTCGGTGATGTTCCCGGCCGCCGCAGCGCTTGGCTGGGCGGTTCTGATCTATATCGGCATCGACTTCGGTTTCTGGGGCAAGGTGTTCGACATGTCGGCCGGCGCCGAGCGCGTCTGGCGCGCGTGCGGCGAAGCCATTCTCTCGGCAACATTGCTCGTCTTCCTGTTCGCCTATTTGAATCTGTCGCGCTGGCATGTGCGCTATGCCCACATCACCATCGCCTGGCTGGCGGCGCTCGCCGCCTTGATCGCGGTCGCGGTGTTCGATCCGGCGGTGGCCGCCGGCATCGCGCGCATATCGTTGCTTGGCATCGGGGTGTTCGGCCTGGCGCTGGTGATCTATCTGTCAACGCACGGTTTCGACCGCGCCGTGCTGCTGATCCCGACCTGGCTGCTGCTGGTAGTGTGGACCATCACCGCGGGCATCGCCGCAATGGGCGGTGCTCAGAACGACATCATCGGTCCGGCGCTGCTTGGTGGCCTGGTGCTGATCGTGATGCTGATCGGCTTCACCGTCATGCAGCACGCCTTCGCCGGCGGCATCACCCACGGCATCGTCTCCGATGTTGAGCGCCGCGCGCTGGCGCTGACCGGCGCCGGCGACATGATTTGGGATTGGGACGTGTCGGCCGACAAGGTCTTCACCAGCCCTGAGACCGAACATGTGCTGGGCCTCAAGCGCGGCGTACTCGAAGGGCCGGCGGCGCAGTGGCTCGAAATACTGCATGCACTCGACCGCGACCGCTTCCGCGCTTCACTTGACAGTATCGTCGAACAGCGGCGCGGCCGGCTCAACCAGGATTTCCGGCTGCGCGCCAGCGACGGCCATTATCTCTGGTTCACGCTGAAGGCGCGGCCCGTCGTCGGCTCCGACGGTGAAGTTGTGCGCGTCGTCGGCACATTGACCGACGTCACCGATTTCAAGAACGCCGAGGAACGCCTGTTGTTCGACGCGGTGCACGACAACCTCACCGGCCTGCCCAATCGCGAACTGTTCATCGACCGCATGGAGGCGGCGTTCGCCTTCGCCCGATCCGATACCAATATCCGCCCCTCGGTGATGGTGATCGACATCGACCGTTTCAAGCAGGTCAACGACTCGGTCGGCATCGCCGTCGGCGATTCGATCCTGCTGACCATTGCCCGCCGCCTGTCGCGGCTCCTGAAGCCGCAGGACACGCTGGCCAGGCTGTCTGGCGACCAGTTCGCCGTCATCCTGTTGTCGGAGCGCGAGCCCGCGCGCATCGTCGCAGCCACCGAGACGCTGCGGCGCGCATTGCGCGCGCCGATCGCCTTCAATGACCGCGAAATTTTTCTCACCGCGTCAATCGGCCTGGCGCTCGCCGAAACCCAGCCGCACCGCACCGAGGAAGTCCTCAAGGACGCCGAACTGGCGATGTATTACGCCAAGCGCATCGGCGGCGACCGCATCGAAATCTTCAAGCCGGCAATGCGCGCGCGCAAGACCGACCGCCTGACCATGGAATCGGAATTGCGCCGCGCCATCGAGCGACAGGAGATCAAGGTGCTGTTCCAGCCTATCGTGCGGCTGGAGGATCGCGCCATCGCCGGCTTCGAGGCTCTGGCCCGCTGGGACCATCCCAAGATGGGGCGCCTGTCGCCGGCCGAATTCATTTCGATCGCCGAGGAAATCGGTCTGATCGTCGATCTCGGTCTGTTCGTCCTCGATCACACGGCGAAGCAACTCGCCACGTGGCAGGCGGCGACCAAGGGACGCGAACCGGTCTTCGCCTCGGTCAATGTCTCATCGCGGCAGTTGCTGCGCCACGATCTGATTCAGGATCTGCGCGGCGTTCTGGCGCGCACGCCGCTGGCGCGCGGCTCGCTCAAGCTGGAAGTCACCGAGTCGCTGGTGATGGAGAATCCGGAGCATGCGGCGCAGATGCTGACCCGCATCAAGGAACTCGGCGCTGGCCTATCGCTCGACGATTTCGGCACCGGCCATTCCTCGCTGGCTTATTTGCAACGCTTCCCCTTCGACACCATCAAGATCGATCAGTCATTCGTGCGCACCACCACGCGCGGCACGCGTCCGGTGATCCTGCGCTCGATTATTTCGCTGGCGCACGACCTCGGCATGGAAGTTGTGGCGGAAGGCGCCGAGACCGATAGCGACGCTGTCGAGCTGTATCAGCTGGGCTGTGAATACGCGCAAGGCTTCGCCTTCGGCGAGGCGATGACGTCGGAAGCAGCCCTTGATCTTCTGCTTGGCAAGCCGCCGAGTGCGCGAACCTTCAAGGTTGCGTCGGAATAGCGGCTGGAGCCTTTCCGGCTTTGATAGAATCAAAGCCGGGGCTCTAGTCTTTTGTTTTGACGCGTTTTCTTCACGCGAACCGGTTTCCACTTCGCTCGAAAACGCTCTAAGCGTGTCCCGCCTCATTCGACAAATGGCTGAGATCGATGCCGATCTTGCGCAACGCCTTGTCGTATTTGCCGCCGGTGTCGCGCCCGAAAATCAATTCCGGATCGGCGGCGCAATGCAGCCAGCCGTTTTGCTGGATTTCCTGTTCGAGCTGACCGGGCGCCCAGCCGGCATAGCCGAGCGCAAGGATCGCCGTCTCCGGTCCGCTGCCATGCGCAATGGCCTTCAATATGTCGAGCGTGGCGGTCAGGCAGATGCCGTCGTCTATCGGCAGCGTCGAATTCTCGATGAAGAAATCGGCCGAATGCAGAACGAAGCCGCGGCCGGTTTCCACCGGGCCGCCTTTGAGTACCTTGACCTCGTCGGCGGCGGTCGGCAGTTGAATCCGCTCGGCCGCCGGGATCACGTCGAGCTGCACCAACAAATCGGGGAATTTGATGTTGGCCGCGGGCTGGTTGACGACGATGCCCATCGCACCTTCGGTCGAATGCGCACAAACGTAAATCACCGCGCGCGAAAATCGCTCGTCATTCATCGTCGGCATCGCGATCAGCATCTGGCCGTCGAGATATCCGCGCGCGACATGCGTGGCCGAAGCGGTGGATTTGCGCGGTGCTTTCATAGGCGAAGGGTATCCGATCGGCCGATCTTTGCAAACGAAGCCGGCGGCTAAAAGTTCATCCGGCAGCGTTTGAAATCGACACGACAATTGTGGCAAAGTTGGATCTGTGCCCATATGTCGGTCACCGGCTGCTCACAATGAATTCAGTGGCGCGCCACGGATTTCCTCACTAGATCGGGCGGCATGACTATCCTTCGCGATCCTCGTGACCGGCCCGCACAATTGGCCATCCTTCTATGCGCCTTCGGCGTTCTGCAGTGCGCCACAGCGAACGCGGCCGATACGTCGTCCTGGAGCCAGGACAGCAAGTCGGCCGTTCGCCTGATCGCCGGCAGCAACAAAGGCGGCGACGCGCCGTTGCGCGCCGGTATCGAGGTGAAACTGCAACCCGGCTGGCATACCTATTGGCGCTATCCGGGCGATTCCGGCGTGCCGCCCCGGTTCGAATTCGCCGGCTCGGAGAATCTCAAAACCGTCAAGGTGCGCTATCCGGCGCCGCGGCTGTTCAGTGACGATAGCGGCAATTCGATCGGCTACAGTGACCGGGTCATTTTCCCGATTCAGGTCACGCCCCGGCAAGCCGGCAAGCCGGTCATGGTGCGGCTCAAGATCGATTACGCGGTCTGCGAAAAGCTGTGCGTGCCGGCCGAAGGCCGCGCCGATCTCGGCTTGGCGCCCGGGCCGAGCGCCAATGACGCCGAGCTGAGCGCCGCCGAGGCGCAAGTCCCGGTTCCCGTCGCCGCTACCGATGCGGACCTTAGCGCGCGGCGCGTGAACGATGCGGCCAAGCCTCTGGTCGCGGTCGATCTGAAAACACCCGATGCCAGGCCGGTCGTCCTGTTGGTCGAAGGGCCGAGCCCGGAATGGGCGCTGCCCATCCCCAAACCGGCTCAAGGCGCGCCCGCCGGACGCCAGCATTTCGGCTTTGAACTGGACGGATTGCCGCCCGGCGTCAGCCCGAAAGGCTCGTTTGAATTGACCTTTACGCTGATCGGGGAAGGCCGCGCCATCGAGGTCAAGACTCATCTCGACTAGGACGCATGAACGGGGCTATTTTGCCGCCCGGAAACTGACATCCATAAACGCTGAGAGGAAATCCCATGCCCATTAAAGTCGGTGACAAGCTGCCAACCACGACGTTCCGTGTCATGACCGCGGAAGGCCCGAAACCGAAGACCACCGACGACATTTTCAAGGGCAAGAAGGTCGCGCTGTTCGCCGTGCCCGGCGCCTTCACGCCGACCTGCTCGAACATGCATATGCCGAGCTTCCTCAACAACGTCGCCGCCTTCAAGGCCAAGGGCGTCGACACCATCGCCGTGACCGCGGTCAACGATCCGTTCGTCATGAAGGCCTGGGCCGAGAAGACCGGCGGCGACGGCAAGATCGATTTTCTCGCCGATGGCAGCGCCGAGTTTGCCAAGGCCATCGACATGACTTTGGATGCGTCGGGCAACGGCCTCGGCATTCGCTCCAAGCGCTATTCGATGCTGGTCGAGGACGGCGTCGTCAAGCAGCTCAACATCGAAGAAGCCCCCGGCAAGTGCGACGTCTCCGGCGGCCAGGCACTGCTCGGGCAGATCTAGTTTTTCTGCGAACTTTTAGCGACGCGGCCGGGCCATAGCCGTTCGAAGAACGGCGTTTCTTCGAAACGCCTAGGGCCCGGCCGTTTTCGTTTCTATTTCAGCTTCATTGCACCGACCGCGCCGGCACGCGCGGCGATCAAACCTTCGCGAGCCAGTTCGTCGGCGCGTTCGTTCTGCGCGTGACCGGCGTGGCCCTTGACCCAATGCCAATGCACCGTGTGCTGGGCGAGCGCTTCGTCGAGCCGTTTCCACAGATCGACATTCTTGACCGGGCTCTTGTCGGCGGTGCGCCAGCCATTGCGCTTCCAGTTCTTGATCCAGGTCATGATGCCGTTGCGCAGATACTGGCTGTCGGTGTGCAGGTCGACCGCGCACGGCCGCTTCAAGGCTTCCAGCGCTGCGATCGCCGCCATCAATTCCATGCGGTTATTCGTGGTGTGCGCTTCGCCGCCCTTCAATTCCTTTTCGGTATCGCCGAAAGACAGAATCGCGCCCCAGCCGCCCGGACCCGGATTGCCCGAACAGGCGCCATCGGTATGAATGGTGACTCTCTGCTCAGACATTATGAAATGCCGTAATCATTCGCACTTTTCACTGACTGATGAAACCGCAGCTTGCGGAAATATTCCAGCGGGTCCTTCGGCCTGACCAGCGCGCCTTCCGGCGCCGCCAGCCAATCGACCAGGCGCGTCAGCAGAAACCGCATCGCCGCGCCGCGCGCCAGCACCGGCAACGCCGCCTGCTCGGCCGCCGATAGTGCCCGCACTTTATTATAGCCGCTGAGCAGCGCGCGGCCTTTGGTGACATTATAGGAATGATCCGGCTCGAAACACCAGCAGTTGAGACAGATCGCCACGTCATAAGCGAGCATGTCATTGCAGGCGAAATAGAAGTCGATCAGACCCGACAATTTATCGCCGAGAAAGAACACGTTGTCGGGAAACAGATCGGCATGAATGACGCCCACCGGCAGATCGCGCGGCCAATTCTTTTCCAATATCGTAAGCTCGTTGACGATCTCGTTGCAAAGACCCGGGCGCACGCTGTCGCCGCGCGGACCGGCATGCTCGAACAAAGGCCGCCAGCTGTCGACAGACAGTGCGTTCGGCCGCTTGATCTTGAAATCGCTGCCGGCCAGATGCAGGCGCGCCATCGCCTCGCCGACCGCCGCGCAATGACCGGCATTCGGTTTGCGAATCCACAGACCGTCGAGGAACGTCACGATCGCAGCCGGCCGTCCAGCGACGACACCGAGCATGCCACCTTCCTTGTTCTTCACCGGCTGCGGACAGGTGAGCCCGCGCGCCGCGAGATGCTCCATCAGCCCGAGAAAGAACGGCAGGTCACCCTCGGCGACCCGCTTCTCGTATAATGTGAGAATGAAATTTCCCGCCGATGTATGCACGAGAAAATTGGAATTCTCGACGCCTTCGGCAATGCCCTTGTAGGACAGCAATTCTCCGATGTCATAACGGGCGATAAAGCGCGCGAGATCGTCGGCGGAGACGTCGGTATAGACGGCCATGAAGAATTACTCCGCCGCCTGATTTTCCCGCAGCGGACGAGGCAGCGGAAAGAACACCCCCTCCTCGGCGGCGGAGACGGTCTCGACGCTGACGGTGTAACGCTGGGCGAAAGCGTCAATGATTTCCTCGACCAGAATCTCCGGCGCCGACGCGCCCGCCGTGATGCCGAGCCGCGCAATATTGCCGAATTCGTTCCAGTCGATGTCGGCAGCGCGCTGCACCAGAGCCGCGCGCGGACAGCCGGCCCGTTCGGCGACTTCACGCAGGCGCTGCGAGTTCGACGAGTTCGGCGCGCCGACGACGATCATCGCATCGACGATCGGCGCAACGCGCTTGACCGCTTCCTGCCGATTGGTCGTCGCGTAGCAGATGTCTTCCTTATGCGGACCGACGATCGCCGGAAACCGTTTCTTCAACAGGTCGACCATTTCCGCCGTATCATGCACCGACAAGGTCGTCTGCGTAACGTAAGCAAGATTGGTGGCATCGCGCGGCGTGAAATTCTGCGCGTCGGACAAATTTTCGAGCAGGCTGACGGCCCCGGGGGGGAGTTGGCCCATGGTGCCGATAACTTCCGGGTGACCGGCGTGGCCGATCAGCACGATTTCGCGGCCGCGCTTGTGATGGATTTCGGCCTCGCGGTGCACCTTGGTGACCAGGGGGCAGGTGGCGTCGAGCGCGAACAGGTTGCGCGCGCCCGCCTCTTCCGGCACCGAACGCGGCACGCCATGCGCGGAGAAAATGACCGGGGCGCCGGTGCCTTCCGGCACCTCGTCGAGTTCCTCGACGAAAATCGCGCCCTTGGCGCGCAGGCCCTCGACGACGTAGCGGTTGTGCACGATTTCGTGGCGGACATAGACCGGTGGGCCGTAGATTTTCAGCGCCTGCTCGACCGAATCGATGGCCCGCACCACACCGGCGCAAAAGCCGCGCGGCGAGCACAAAAGCACCTTCAGCGCCGGCTTGGCCGACGCCGATTCGCCAGATGCGGGCATTTGGGGCTCAGCGGCCATTCCACCCTCTAAATCGCGCGAAAATCACGCAAAACGCCTTCCCGACATGGGATGGGCCACCCCGCCCTGTCAAGCCGGAACGGTTGCATGCAGGGGGGTCTGTCCCTATATTCCGGCCATTCCCGGTCATCGCCGATGATCTACTGCTTCGCCCCCGAAAAGGGCGGGCGAAGCCTAGAGGAGATATGCCATGTCGACAGCCGCCCCCCTGATGCCCAAGGCCACCGC
>CAITJJ010000076.1 GCA_903892675.1 uncultured Hyphomicrobiales bacterium
AGCGTATAGGCGAGTTCGAGATCCTGCGTCGCGCCGGCTTCCTGCATGTGGTAGCCGGAGATCGAGATCGAATTGAACTTCGGCATCTCGGCTGACGTATAGGCGAAGATGTCGGAAATGATGCGCAGGGACGCCGCCGGCGGATAGATATAGGTGTTGCGCACCATGAATTCTTTGAGAATGTCGTTCTGGATCGTGCCCGACAGCTTGGCGTGCGGCACGCCCTGTTCCTCGGCGGCGACGATGTAGAGCGCCAACACCGGCAGCACCGCGCCGTTCATGGTCATCGACACGCTCATCTTGTCAAGCGGGATGCCGGAGAACAGAGTGCGCATGTCGTAAATGGAATCGATAGCAACGCCGGCCATGCCGACATCGCCGGCGACGCGCGGATGATCGCTGTCGTAGCCGCGATGGGTGGCGAGATCGAAAGCGATCGACAAGCCCTTCTGGCCGGCGGCGAGATTGCGCCGGTAGAAGGCGTTAGAGTCTTCCGCCGTCGAGAAGCCGGCATATTGCCGGATGGTCCAGGGCTGCGCCGCGTACATCGCCGGATAGGGCCCGCGCAAAAACGGCGCCTTGCCCGGATAGGTGTCGAGGAAGTCGAGACCCTTCAGATCGGCCTCGCCATAGACCGGCTTTACCGGAATCGATTCCGGCGTGATCCACGGCGCGGTGGCGGCGTCGACGTTCGACACGGCTGCGTCAACGAAATCAATCGCTGCGAAGTTGGGAATGTGGCTCATGACCTCACCAGACTATCATGGGTGGCCTGCAGGGTCGAAAGAATGTCGCAGCCCATAAACACAAAGGTTTTGACACCAGACGCTTTGAGTGCGGCTTCCATCTCGCCTGGCCGGCCAGCCAGATGAACAATTGCTCCGGCCTCGGACAAAGCCTTTGCGGCGGCGGCGCCTTGCTCGGCATAAGCAGCGTCGGTGCCGCACAGGCAGGCGAGATCGGCGCCGGACTTCTTGAAGGCCGCGATCATTTCGGCCTGATCGTTAAAGCCGTCATGGGTCGGCGCTTCGATGCCGCCGGCCTCGTAGAAATTCTTGGCGAACATGGCGCGCGGCGTGAAGTCGGCGAGCTTGCCGAGCGTGGCGAGAAATACTTTCGGCCGTGCGCCGGTCTTGATCAAAGCCGCGTCGGACTTGTCGCGCAATGCTTCGAACGGCTCGGCCAGACGGACGCTCGGCAGCGGCTCGACTTTGGCGATCGCCGCATTTTCTTTCGGCGGCATGATGCGCGCGACGTTGAGCACCGCCGGCAATTTCTCGCCGAGGTTCGGATAGTCGCTGGTGCCGATCAAGGTATCCTTGCGGCGCGCAATCGCCGTCTGCCGCGCGGCGCGGACAGCGGCGACATTCTGCTGGATCATGCCGCTGTCGAGCGCGGCCCAGGCGCCGCCGGCTTTGTCGATCTCCTGGAATTGCGTCCAGGCGGCGGCGCAAAGCTCGTGCGTCAGCGCCTCGATGGCGCCGGAGCCGGCGGCCGGATCGGCGACCTTGGCGAGATGCGACTCTTCGAGCAGCACAAGTTGCGTATTGCGCGCTACGCGCCGGGCGAATGCGTCCGGTAGACCGAGCGCAAGCGTGTGCGGCAGCGCGACGATGTTGTCGGCGCCGCCAAGCCCGGCGGCGGCGACGGCGATCGTCGTGCGCAGCATGTTCACGTTGGGGTCGCGCTTGGTCAGCATGCGCCACGCCGTTTCGGCGGCGACGGTCGTGCGCTTCGGAATCACACCGCAGGATTCTTCGACCCGCGCCCATAATTTACGGATGGCGCGAAACTTGGCAATGGTCAGGAACTGGTCGGCGTCGGCGGCGAGACGGAAATAGATCATGCCGCGCGCTTGCTCTAGCGGCACGCCGCCCGCCTCAAGCGCGCGCAGGCAATCGACCGCGGCGGCGAGCGCGAAAGAAAGTTCCTGCGCTTCCGAACCGCCGGCATTATGGATGATGCGCCCGTCGGCGACGACGAACGGACCAGCAAAGCCCTGCTCGGCGAGAGCGCGAACGGTGGCGGCGAAGCCCTTCGACAGTTCGTTCCACGGCTTCGGGCTGGCGCCCGACGCGGCGAAACCGCCGATTGGATTGAGGCTGCCGCGCAAGTCGACCGACGCCGGCGCGTGGCCGCGCGCCTTGATCAACGCCACGACCTGATCGACGGCGGGGCGTGTCGCCGGGCTGAGATTGAAATCGATGGTGATGCCGGCATCGAGTTCGACGCCATCGAGCACGCGCTTGATCGTCTCGGGCGAAGCGTCGAGGCCGTAGCGATTCGCGTTGAGCGAGCCGGCAAAAACAAGTGTAAGCCCGGTCGCGCCATTCTCGAGGTCCTGTAGCGCCTGCTTGTTGGCGGCGGCCGGGTCGGGATGATCGACCCGCTGCATGATGGTCCATGCCGCGCCGGCCTTGCGGCCGGCGACCGGTTTGACGCCGGCGGCGCGCGGATAGAGCGGCTCGACCCGCAACCCGTCATAGGTCTGGCTAACCAGCCTTTTGTCGAAGGAAGCACCCTTGAGCGCGGCATCGACCAGTTTGCGCCATTCGGCGGCGTCGGTGGCGGGGAATTCGGCGGCGAGCGCAAGGGGTTCGGTCATGGAGCCAAATTGCCATAGATGGCGGGGTCTCGCCATTGCGATAAAGCAAATTACATGCCCGGAGAGGGCAAAGGCGGTAATCGCTCGATTCCGCTGGCGTCGACCCGGACAAGCGCCTCGCTCAGTCTTTGTCCGGCGATGACGCGGTCACCGGCGATTTCGGCGAGCGGCTTGAGCACGAAGGCGCGCTCGAACAGGCGCGGATGCGGCAGGATCAGGCCGGGCTCGTCGAGCGTCAGGTCGTCATAGGCAATGATGTCGATGTCGGCGGTGCGCGGTCCCCAGCGCTTCTCGTGCGCCCGGTCGCGGCCGAGCTTCATCTCGACCTCCTGCGCCCGCGCCAACAGGCCGCGCGGCGACAAAGTGGTGTCGACGGCGATGCACAGATTGATGAAGGGTGGCTGATACTTGAAGCCCCAAGGCGGCGTGAAGTAATCGGACGAGCGCGCGTTCAGGCGAATGTCGGGACGATCGCACAACAGTTGCACCGCCCGGTCGAGAATGGCGCGGCTGTTGCCGACATTGCCGCCGAGCGCGAGATAGGCTTGCGCAACATGCCCTTCGGTCATGACTATGATTTTTGCCGGCCGCGCACCAAAGTGACGCCGACATCGTTGAAGGTGGCGGCGATCGGCGCGTGCGGCTTATGGATCGTCACGGTGACCGTACGCACGCGCGGAAAACTCGCCAGGATCGTATCGGCAACGCGGCCGGCGGCGGCCTCGATCAGCCGGAAGCGCTGCGAGTTGAAGGCCTCGGTGGCGCGGGTCGCCACCTGATCGTAGGAGACGGTGTCGTTGACCTTGTCGGAGCGGGCGGCGTCGGACAGATCGATATCCAGATCGAGGTCGATGGTGAAGGTCTGGCCGACCTTGGCCTCGTGCGGCATGACGCCATGATAGGCGTGCAGCGCCAGCCCCTTGATGAAAATCCGATCGGTCATTGTCTGTCTTCTTTGCCTGCCGCGGCGATGGCGGACGTTACCCGCAAGGCCTGCACGGTTTCGGCCACATCATGCACACGGACAATGGAAGCGCCACTGGCGACGGCGATCAAGTGGCTGGCGATCGAGCCGCCGATGCGTTCGCCCGGGGCCGAGGGGGCGATCGTGTTGATGAAGCGCTTGCGCGAGGCGCCGACCAGCAGCGGCAAGCCGAACCTTTTGAACTCCGCCAGCCGCGCCAGACTGATGATGCTCTGTTCCGGCGTCTTGCCGAAGCCGATGCCGGGATCGAGCACAATCATCTCGCGCGCGATCCCTGCCTGTTTGGCGATTTCCAGGGTGCGGGCAAAAAATGCGATGACGTCGGCGACGATGTCGATGCCGGGGTCGGCGCTCTCTCGGTTGTGCATGGCGATCACCGGCACGCCGCGCTTCGCCACCAAAGCCGCCATCTCGGGATCGTGCTGCAGGCCCCAGACGTCGTTGACGATCGAGGCGCCCTGATCGAGCGCCCAGGCGGCGACGCTCGACTTGATGGTATCGATGGACAGGGGAAGACCGAGCGCCGCGACGTCCGGCAGCACCGGCGTCAGCCGCGCCAGCTCATCCTCGGCTGAGACCGGCCTGGCATCGCCGTAAGGCCTGGTCGACTCGGCGCCGATATCGAGGATGTCGGCGCCTTGCTCGGCCATCTCAGAGGCGTGGGCGATGGCGCGGGCCGGGTCGAAAAACCGGCCGCCATCGGAAAAGGAATCCGGCGTGACATTGAGGATGCCCATGACCAGCGGCCGGCCGCCTCGCAGCAGCGCGGCAAGCGATTGCGGCGCTGCGGGGCGCGTTTCGGGCCTGTTTGACGCTGATGGGGTGACTGCCATGGGCCGTCCGTCTTGTAACCTTGGCGGTCGCTTTGCGCGGTCGCCGTCAAGCTGTCAAGCGGAGGCCGTGGCGGGCATCTCTAGTAAGAAATCTTGATCGGCAGCTTCTTGGCGTGCTCGATCCAGCGCTCGACCACCTTCTCCGACGGCAGAAAGCGCACCAATTTGCGCCTCTTGTTCGCCTCGGCCATAGCCTTGGCGAGGTTGCAGGGGTTTCGATACTTGAGTTCCTTGACCGTATCGACGCCGGCATGATGCAACAGCTCGGAATATTCCTTGCTGATGCCGCGCACGCGCATGCGGTCGGCATGGTTGGCCCAGCACAGCCATTGCTTTTCATCGATGGCTGTCTTGCCGGCAAGATCCTTGCGGCCCTTCACCGTGCGCGCGGCTTCAAGCAGCCGATCCGTGGATCGTATCCCCACCGACTTTAGGGTTTTGGCGGCTGCGCCATCGATACCCCCGATATCGGTGATGGGATAGGACATACTGGTCTCCGTACCTTCTTCAAATCTTGCGAGGGCCGCGACGGGGCCGGTCAAATGAATTGTCCGAGGCCGGGAATGGAGCCGACGATCTCGCCGATCGTGTCTTCGCCGGCCTTTTCGCGGGCGTAGGCAATGACTTCTTTGGTGACGCCCTGCACCTGGCCCATGCTGAGCCCGGCGCCCATCATCTTGGTACCGGCACCCATCAGGCCACCCATGGCGAACATGCCGCCGCTCTCGGCCGCCTGCGCGGCCAGCAGCGCCTCGGCGCCGGGCAGCTTGTCGATCAGGGCCTGCACCTTGTCGGGCGGGCCTTCCTTTTTCAGGAAGTCGAGGATGATTCCGACGGATTTTTCAGCGGCGGCTTGATCAACGCCGACATTGGCAACGAGACGCGCAATCAGTTCATTCATGGTCCCCTCACGGTCCCGCACTGTCGGCAGGTTGTAAACATATTGAACGTCGCTGGCGGCGATGACAAGCATGAAGCGCGATACCAATTCGAGATTGTTTCAGTCG
>CAITJJ010000077.1 GCA_903892675.1 uncultured Hyphomicrobiales bacterium
CATGATGTCGAACTCGACCTGCTTGAACGGCGGCGCCAGCTTGTTCTTGACCACCTTGACGCGGGTCTGGTTGCCGATCACCTCGTCGCGGTCCTTGATGGCGCCGATGCGGCGGATATCGAGGCGCACCGAGGCGTAGAATTTCAGCGCATTGCCGCCCGACGTTGTTTCCGGCGAACCGTACATCACGCCGATTTTCATGCGGATCTGGTTGATGAAAATCACCATGGTCTTCGATTTGGAAATCGACGCGGTCAGCTTGCGCAGCGCCTGGCTCATCAGCCGCGCCTGGCTACCCGGCTGCACGTCGCCCATCTCGCCTTCCAGTTCGGAGCGCGGCACGAGAGCGGCGACCGAGTCGACCACCAGCACATCGACCGCGCCGGAGCGCACCAGAGTGTCGGCGATTTCCAGCGCCTGCTCGCCGGCGTCCGGCTGCGAAATCAACAGCTCGTCGACATTGACGCCGAGCTTGCGCGCATAGATCGGGTCGAGCGCGTGCTCGACGTCGACGAAGGCGCAGATGCCGCCCTTCTTCTGGGCCTCGGCGATCGTGTGCAGCGACAGTGTCGTCTTGCCCGACGATTCCGGCCCGTAAATTTCAACGATGCGGCCGCGCGGCAGGCCGCCAATGCCGAGCGCGATGTCTAAGCCCAGCGAGCCGGTCGAAACCGTCTCAATATCCATCGATTTATCGGTCTTGCCGAGCTTCATGACCGAACCCTTGCCGAACTGGCGCTCGATCTGGGAGAGCGCGGCCGACAGGGCTTTGGACTTGTCCATGGACGATCCTTCGACGAGACGCAGGGCAGGCTGACTCATGTTAGTCGCTCCTTATGGCCTTAGATTCGACCCGCGACAACGCGGGCAGGATCGCCGCGGGCCGTGATCGACGATAAAGCCACCGTACACCATTTGTTCTCCGTTCGCAATATGTTCTTTTTGGGGAAAATGGGGCCCTCCTCCCCCAACCCGTGGAAAACCCAAACTCCGCGCTTGCCCGCCTCGGTGGTATGCTATTACGCTTGCCAGCACCTGACAGCGGCACTCGTCTCATCCCGGAATCGACCCCATGGATGGCGGCCCCGACAGAATCGCGACGGCGCAGAGTCCGGCCCATATCGTGCCGGGTCCCGACAATAACGTCGTGCAGTCCTTTGACGGCCGTTATCTGGCCTATTGGCGCGGCCGCGTCGTGTTCGAGTCAGCCGGCCTGAAAATCAAGCGCTTCAAGTGCGAGCGCGATGCGCGCGAATACCTCGCTCTGTGCGACGCGCTCGGCAAACGGGCGTAACCGCGCGACTCGCCGTCACACCTGTACCCGCCGCCATACCGAATCGTCGCGTCCTGCGGTATCGGGAGGCCGACAGGAACCCGAGACGATGCACCAGAGCAATGCAATGCCCAAGGCTGGGCCCTTTTCCAAGGCTGGGCCCTATTCCAAGACAGGGACCCACAGCGCCGCATCGTGGCCGCTGCCGCCCTGGCTCGAACAAATCCTGCTGTTCGGCATGTTCGCCGCCGCCGCTTTGTTCTGGATCGCGGTGATCTGGTGGATCGTGCGCTAGTGGAGCGGCGCCTGGGCGCCTGCGCGCCGGTGTCAGCGCCAATCAGTTCTGGACTTCGCTGAGCATCAGCTTGAGCGCGGCTTTGCCGGCGCGGCTGGCTTCCGACATCGTCTCGAAATAGATCTGGCTGTGCTCGATCGGCGAGGTGCGCCCGGCGCGGTAAATCTCCCAGCGCCAGGGCTTGGGCGGGTGCGCGCGGTTCTTTACGACAACGGAAAAGTCTTCATGGTCAATCATGGCGGCAATATAACGCTCAATTCGCCTAAGTCAGGACTTATTTTTCGACTTTATTTTCCCGCATGACTTGCACGATATTTTGAATGCGCGCCACGAATATTCGCTCGCCGCGCTGAAATAGACGAATGCCGCGCCGCTTGTGACCTGGTGTGCGGAAGTTTCCGGGAGCCGCGCCGCTTTAACGATTCGGTAAAGGGTTTGCCTTGATACCGCCCCAGACACGTCGTTAACCGGCCGGGTTTTAACCCTATCGGTTCACTGCGTTGTCAGGCCGCGATGGTTGAACGCCCAAGCGGGCTTTAGCGTCGCCGGTCAATGCGTCCAGAAGTACGGGGGATACATGTTGGTGGTGGATCAATGCGTGCGGCTCGGGATGGCCATCGTCATCATCGTGCTGGTCTCGCTCGCGCTTTATCAGTTCAGCGGCCGTTCGCATGCCGAGAGCGTTATCTCGCAGCCGGCGCTCAGCGACCGGAACTAGTGCCCCTTTGTTTCCGAAGTTCGTGTCAGAGCTCGTTGCGAGGTTTTACGAACTTCGGAAACGGGGCACTAGTGCCGCCGGCCGGCCATTCGCGCCAGTGAGTCGGGCGCACGTCCAGCCGCTCGCCGCTGTGCGCATTCATCCAGCCCGCGGCGACACGCCGGCAGGGAAAAATCAAGGCATGCGGCCCGTCCCGGTCGAGGACGGCCAGTTCGATATCGCGGTCGACAGGCGCGGTCGCTATGGGGTGCCACATCAAGCGAGGGTGTCGGCCCTTCGCCGCCGCCGCATTGAGATATATCAGAATGCGCCGCACACTTTCACCGGATGACCCGTGGACGGCCTGTCCGAAAAAATCGCACCTGCCGCCACGGCGGGAGAGCCGGCGGTAATTTGATATGGATCAATTGATCCGGCGGCCGCCGGTGCGATCATAAAAGTCTTCGACACTCCCGGCGTCACGTTGGCGTCTAATCACGGCCACTCGCTTGAAATCACGTCCGCGCCCTCCGCTTCGTCACTGCCCGATCTGCGGCATCGCCATGCAGAGCAGGAAAACGCGCGAGGACCTGCCGCGCTTCGATCGGTTCGAATGTCTGACGTGCAACACAACGATCAGCGAATCGAGACCCGCGCCTGACGACCAAGGCGGGCGCTGACGACGCGCCGTCAAAAATACCGCGCCGCCAAAATACCGCGCGCGAATTGATTTGGCTCAATATTACACATCGTCATGCTGCCATATGTGTTCCATTGGCAGACAGCGGGACCAATCAATGACAAGCCAGAGCAGTAAATCGTTGCGCATCGCCGACAGCGTCGAGCATGGCGCGAAGCCGGGCGCGGTGCGTCAGGAAATGGAATTGAAATCGGCCATCGTCAAACGATCGATCGAGCTTAACGGCCACAAGACCAGCGTGTCGCTCGAGGACGAGTTCTGGCTGTCGCTGCGCCAGATCGCGGTGCTGAAAGACATCACCTTGCCGGTGCTGCTGCAATCCATCGACCGGGCGCGCGAGGGCGCCAATCTGTCGTCCGCCATCCGCGTCTACGTGCTCAACCATTATCGGATTCTGGCGGACACCGACATGTCGGATGCCGAACGCGCCCGGTGCCCGTTAAATCAGCCGGCCGCGCGCTCCTGATGGCGCATGCCGCCAGTCCTTTTTCGGCCCGATGCGGGAAATAACCGGTTACCGCCGGCGTTCTTCGAGGAGTCGGAAATCGCGGACACAGCGCCCGGGCGGCAGGCGGATAATCGGCGGCGAGGCCCATGACGCGAACCATGACGCGCACCACGACCCCCATCACCAAGCGCTCCGTCGTCATTGGCGGCCACAAGACCAGCATCAGCCTGGAACTGGAATTCTGGACCGCTGTGCGCGACATCACCCAGGCCCGCGCCATCACCGTGTCGGAACTGCTGGAAGAAATCGACCGCGGCCGCGACACCGCCAACCTGTCGTCGGCGGTGCGCGTGTTCGTGCTCGACTATATCCGCCAGAACGGCGTCAAGACACAGATCGAACAGGCCAGCAAACGCGACGACGCCGCCTGAGCCGCCGCCACGCACAAGCGCCATCAGTCGCGCTGCAGAAATAGCCAGACGCCGCCCTGACGCGCCGACTGCACGCGGGCGCGCATCTCGCGCGTTGCGTCGTCGTAATCGCCGGCCAGCGCGAATTCGAGATCGACGCGGCCTTCTTCCAGCGCGCGCATGATCTGGGCACGCAGATCGACTTTGCCAAAGCAGCGCGCGATCTCGAAAAAATTCCGCCCTACCGCTTCCCCGGGATAACCCGACAGCCGCCGTTCGGCGGCGCTGTAGAACAGCACGACACCCTCGGTGTCGAGCAGGATGGCGCCGAAGGACAGTTGATCGATTTGGGATTGGCTGAGGCGTTCGACGCGCGCCGCGAGATCGGGCGCTTCAAAATCGACGGTGACGTCCGGCATGCTTTATTCCCACCCGAGCAGTCAAACGCAGGCGATACCACGCGAATTTCCTGCGTTATATTTTCTTGTCGTTGTCGTTCCGCGGTATCTGCAAACCGTGACACGCGCCCCCGCGAGTCGCCAAGCGATGATTACCGCCCATCACGCTTTTTAATCGCTTGCACGCAAATCAATAAGCGCATGATGCAACGCACCGCAAAATCAACAATTGTTTTTTGTATTTATGAACCGTACGATGGTCAGCGTTAGCCCAAATTCAATTCCTTGAAAAAGTCGTTGCCCTTGTCGTCCATGACGATGAAGGCGGGGAAGTCGACGACCTCGATGCGCCAGATCGCTTCCATGCCGAGCTCGGCATATTCCTGCACTTCCACTTTCTTGATGCAATGCTCGGCGAGATTGGCCGCCGAGCCGCCGATCGAGCCGAGATAGAAGCCGCCATACTTCTTGCACGCATCGCGCACCGCCGCCGAAC
>CAITJJ010000078.1 GCA_903892675.1 uncultured Hyphomicrobiales bacterium
CCACACATTGGTCATCGGCGACGCGGTCTATAAATTGTCGCTGCTGCCGTCCGGCGTCGTGCGCGGCGGAAAATTGTCGGTCATCGGCAACGGCGTGGTCATCGATCCGCAGGCGCTGCTCAACGAAATCGCCACATTGCAGAAGCAGGGCGTGAAGGTATCGCCGGACAATCTGCGCATCGCCGAAAACGCCGTGCTGATCCTGCCGCTGCATCGCGAGTTGGAAGCGATCCGCGAGGATTCATCGGCGCGTATCGGCACCACCAAGCGCGGTATCGGCCCGGCCTATGAAGACAAAGTCGGCCGCCGCGCCATTCGCTTCATGGATCTTGCCGATTTGCCGGCGCTGACCGCCAAGATCGACCGCCTGCTGGCGCATCACAATGCATTGCGCCGCGGCAATGGACTTTCCGAGATAGCGCCTGCCACGGTTTATGATTATCTCGCCGAGCTGGCGCCGAAGGTGCTGCCCTATATGGATTCGGTGTGGTCGCTGCTCGACGCCAAGCGCCGTGAGGGCAAACGCATTCTGTTCGAGGGCGCGCAAGGCGCGCTGCTCGACATCGACCACGGAACTTATCCGTATGTCACATCTTCCAACACGGTGGCGGCGCAAGCCGCGACCGGATCGGGGCTCGGTCCGAACGCGATCGATTACGTGCTCGGCATCACCAAGGCCTACACCACACGCGTCGGCGACGGACCGTTCCCGACCGATCAAATGCACAATGACATCGGCAAGACCCTGGGCGAGCGTGGCCGCGAATTCGGCACCGTCACCGGCCGGGCGCGCCGCTGCGGCTGGTTCGACGCCGTGCTGGTGCGCCAGACCGTGCGCACCTCCGGCATTGACGGCATCGCGCTCACCAAGCTCGACATCCTCGATGGCTTTCCCGAGATCAAGGTTTGCGTCGGCTACAGGCTGGACGGCCGCGACATCGACTATCTGCCGGCCGGCGAGCGCGCACAGGCCGAGGTCGAGCCGATCTACGAGACCATCGACGGCTGGCAAGAGCCGACCGCGGGCGCGCGCTCCTGGGCGCAGTTGCCGGCGCAGGCGATCAAATATGTCCGGCGCATCGAGGAGTTGATCGGCTGTCCGGTTACGCTGCTGTCGACCAGCCCGGAGCGCGAGGATACGATTCTGATGAAGAACCCCTTCGAGACTTGATGGCGGCAACGGCCCGAACAGGTTAGTTTAAAGCGTATGGCTGACTATTACCCCCTGATTGCCCGCGCCGTCGCTGACCTTGACAAGAACACGGGCGAGAATCGGCGCGCTTTATACGAGCGGGCGCGCGCGGCGCTGGTCAACCAGTTGCGCGGTGTCGATCCGCCGCTCGATGAATCCGATATCACCCGCGAACGGCTGGCGCTCGAGGAAGCGATCCGCAGGCTTGAAGTCGAGGCCGCCAAGCGGCTGCGGCCGGACTCGCCGGAACTTGACGAAAAGAGCCACGCGTTGCGCGATCAGGGCCTGCGCGACTTCCGCGACACCGTCGCGGAGGCGCAAGACCTTGGCGACGCCAGCGCCGAAGCCAGCCGCTCGGCGCGCGCCGCCTATGACGACTTGCAGGGCGATGCCGCGCATCAGCGCGAACACGATACAGGCGGCGAGCATTACTTCGAGCCGCCCGAGGGTGATCAGGCTGGCGCCTCCCCCGACACCGCGCCTTACGGCGACGCACCGCACGATGCGACGGACGGCGATCGCGATGCCGCGGAAGGCTCGGCGCGCGCCGGCTGGCGCGGTCAGACCGCGCCGCGCGACGACGACTATTCACGCACGCTGCGTTCCTATGGCGGCATTGTCAAAATCGCAATTATTCTGCTGCTGATCGCCGGCGTCGCCGCCGCCGGATTCTGGCAGCGCAACGCAATCATGAAGGTCGCGACGTCGGCCATGACCATGTTGCGCGGATCGCCGGCGGCCAACGCCCCGAAGCCGGTGACCTCGGCCGAACCCGCGGGCCGGCCAAAAATCACCGACCGTATCGGCGCCAATAGCGGGCCGTCGTCGTCGGCCACGTCGCCGGCCGTGGCGGTGGCGCAGAAGGTCGTGCTGTACGACGAAGACCCGACCGATCCGAAGGGCAAACGTTATGTCGGTTCGGCGGTGTGGCGCACCGAAACCGTATCGCCGGGGCCCGGCCTTGCGCCCGAACTCGCCATCCGCGCCGATGTCGATATCCCCGAGCGGCGCATGCGCATGACCTGGTCCTTGCGCCGCAACACCGACAAGGCGCTGCCGGCCAGCCACACGATCGAGATCCTGTTCACATTGCCGGCGGACTTCGCCGAAGGCGGCATCGGCAATGTGCCGGGCGTGCTGATGAAGCAGAACGAGCAGGCGCGCGGCGTGCC
>CAITJJ010000079.1 GCA_903892675.1 uncultured Hyphomicrobiales bacterium
GTCTGGCCGACGGCGCAGATGTCGTCCTTCTCGCCTTCGACGGTAAACAGCATGGTGCGCTTGATCGCCGCCGGCTCGACTTTGCGGTTCTCATAGGTCAGTTGCCCGAGCGGCAGCGCATGATCCTGGAACACCAGTTTCACCGTCTCGAGATAAAACTCCGAAGCGAGATCGAGCACGGCGAAATATTCGTCATAGAACGCCTTGGTGGTCTCGGCCTTGGCCGTTTCACCTTTGGCGATGTTCTCGTAAAGCTCGCGATGCGCTTTTACATGCCGGTCCATGTTCATCGCCATGAAAGCGGACAGTTGCACGAAACCCGGATAGACGCGACGGCCGCCGCCGGCATAGCGCGCCGGCACCGTGGCGATCAGCTTCTTCTCGAACCATTCCATTGGCTTGCCTTTGGCAAGCTCGTTGACCTTGGTCGGATTGACGCGTGTGTCGATCGGCCCGGCCATCAACGTCATCGAGCGCGGCTGCGCCGGATGATCGCTCATCGCCATCACGCTTGCCGCGACCAGCGCGCTGACGCAGGGCTGGCACACCGCCACCATATGCGCGCCCGGTCCGATCTTCTCCAGAAACTTGATCAGATGCGCCGTATAGCTGTCGAAGCTGAACGGCCCGTCGGACAGCGGCACGTCGCGCGCATTGTGCCAGTCGGTAATATAGACGTCATGTTCGGCGAGCATGGTGCGCACCGTGGCGCGCAGCAAAGTCGCAAAATGGCCCGATAGCGGCGCGATCAACAAAACGCGCGGCTGCTCCTGCTCGACGTCCTTCTTGAAATGCCGCAACGTCGCGAACGGCGTGACCAAAGCCGCCTCTTCGGTCACCGCCACCTCTCGGTTGCCGACCATGACGCTGTCGATGCCATAGTCCGGCCGCGTATGCGTCAGCCCGATGCGGGCGATCATCTCATAGGCGGCGGTCAGATTGCTCAGCGCCGAAGGCCGCGCCGAGCCATTGAGCCGTGACCCGACCGTCTCGGCCGCCATGCTGGCGAATTTGCGCACCGGATCCATGATGTCCGACTGCGCCTGATAGGCTTGATAAAGCATTCAATCCCCGGTCGGCCCCGGCGGGCCCGGGGCAAACCTAATCGATTTTATGCTGCACTGCGAGATAATAATCTGGGCCGAACTGCCTGAGAAATAGGCGCTGGGGACAAAATAGTCATTTCGCTCTTTTGCGGCACGGGAAGGTATTGATTAATTTGAACTTTCGTCTAAGATTGGGATGCCGGGCCGCTTTTATTTGAAGGGACATGATCGCCCCATGGCCACGGCTGCCCTGACGATTGCCAGCAAGAATTATGGCTCCTGGTCGCTGCGCGGCTGGCTGCTCTGCAAGCTCGCCGGCCTCGACTTCGAAGAACAGAGCGTCGCCAGCGACGATCCCTCGACGCGCGCCGAACTGCTGCTGCTGTCGCCATCCTTCCTGGTGCCCTGCCTCACCCATGACGGCATCAAGATCTGGGACACTTTAGCCATCGCCGAATATCTCGACGAGACCATGCCCAAGGCCGGCCTGCTGCCGAAGGAAAAAGTCGCTCGCGCGCATTGCCGCTCGATCTGCGGCGAGATGCATTCCGGCTTTACCAATCTGCGCTCGGCACTACCGATGAATCTCAAGGCGCATCACCCTGGCTTTAAGGTCTGGGCCGGCGCGCAGGCCGACATCGACCGCGTCATTTCGATCTGGCGCGAATGTCTCGCCTCGAGCAAAGGCCCCTTCCTGTTCGGCAAGACGCCCGGCATGGCCGACGCCATGTTCGCGCCGGTGGTGACGCGCTTCATCACCTATGACGTCAAGCTCGACAGCGATTGCGCCGCCTATTGCAAGGCGATCATGGCACTGCCGGCGATGCAGGAATGGCAGGAAGCAGCATTGGCCGAACCCGACGAAGTCGTCGAGCTCGACGTCGAGTTTTAAATCAGCGATTGAGCCATTGGCCGATGCGGCCGACGGCCTCATGCATGTCGGCTGCCGAGCGCGAATAGCAGAAGCGCAGATAATGGCGCCCGTCGATCGGATCGAAATCCAGCCCCGGCGTCGCCGCGACATGTGCCTCATTGAGCATGCGCTTGGCGAAATCAAGACTGTCGTTGGAAAATTTTGAAATGTCGGCGTAGAGATAGAACGCGCCATCGACCGGCAGGAATTTGTCGAGGCCGGCTTTCGGCAGCCCTTCCATTAGAATGCGGCGGTTCTCTTCGTAGCCGTGCTTGACCTCGTCCATTTCTGCCTTGCCATCGAACGCCGCTTCCGCCGCGATCTGCGACAAAGTCGGCACCGAGATGGCGAAGTTCTGCTGCAGCCGCTCGACCGTGCGCACCAGTTCGTTCGGCAGCACCATCCAGCCGACGCGCCAGCCGGTCATGCAGAAATATTTCGAGAATGAATTGATGATGACGGCCTTGTCCGACAGCTTGGCGGTGGTTTCGGCTACGAACGCATAATCGAGGCCGTGATAGATCTCGTCGGAGATCACCTTGATGCCGAGGCCTTCGGCGGTTGCGATCAACCGCGCCAGCGCCGGCGCTTCCATCATCGTGCCGGTCGGATTGGCCGGGCTCGCCACCAGCAACCCGGCAAGCGGCGTTTTGCTGTGCGCTGCGATCAAAGCCTCCGGCGACAGCGCCCACCGCGTCGCTGCCGAGGTCTCGATCAGCACCGGCTCGCAGCCAAGCGCGGTCAGGATGTGCCGGTATGGCGGATAGCCGGGATTGGCCAAGGCGACCCGGTCGCCGGGCTCGAACAGCGACAGGAACGCCAGGATGAAACCGCCGGAGGAACCGGTGGTGACCACCACCCGCGCCGGGTCAAGGTCGTAGCCGTAGGAGTCACGGTAGTGCCGGGCGATTCGTGCCCGCAGACTGGGCACGCCAAGGGCTTCTGTATATCCGATGCGCTGGCCCAGCGCCGCCCGTGCCGCCGCCAGCGCCGGAGCCGGAGCCGGCCGGTCCGGCTGGCCCACTTCCATATGGACAATGTGATGGCCTTTGGCCTCCAGCGCCCCGACCGCTGCCATGACGTCCATGACGATAAAGGGCGGCACATCGCTGCGTTTTGACGGGCTGAGCAGGCGATTGACGGCGTCAAGCATTGGCTGCCCTTGTCCCCGCCCCGCTGTTGCCGCATTCAAAATGCTTGTTGGCTGCCAGCCTGTTGGCGGTTTGTTGAGCATTAGCGGTTTTCATGGCGCGTTCGTGATATCGAGGCGCGTTGACCGGCCATATCGCCCTCTGTTTAAGTTCACGCCTGACGAGTTGATACGTGACAAATATCGGCAAAATCGAACCCCGCGCAACTATCCGGACATGTAACAGCGGCTGGCGCAACGCGCCAGTTATGCGCGGCCTTGCCGTGGCGACTGCGCTGGCTGTCGCCGTGACCGGCGCCAGTCCCATGGCGCCGACGCCGGCGCGCGCGCAAGACGCCACAAGCGGCATGCCGATCATCCGCGATACCGAGATCGAGCAGCTGCTGCGCGACTATGCGCAACCGATTCTCAAGGCCGCCGGCCTCGCCAAGCAGAACGTCAAGGTGGTCGTGCTCAACGACCGCTCTTTTAATGCCTTCGTGATGGATGGGCGGCACATCTTCATCAATTCCGGGGCGCTGTTCGATGCCAAGACACCGAATGAGGTCATTGGCGTGTTTGCGCATGAGACCGGCCATCTGGCCGGCGGCCATTTGCTCAAGCTGCGCGAGCAGCTGGCGACGGCGCAGACCGCCTCCGTGGTTGCGCTGCTGCTCGGCGTCGGCGCGGCGGTGGCCGGCGCGCGCTCCGGCAGCGGCAATGTCGGCGCCGCCGCGATCATGGCACCGCAGGCGGCGATTCAGCGCACGCTATTGGCTTATGTCCGGACCCAGGAAGACCAGGCCGACCATGCCGGCGCAAAGTTTCTCCATGGCACCGGCCAGTCGGGCCGCGGCATGCTTGAGCTATTCAAGCGGCTGAGCAGCGATTCCCTGTTCAACTCGCGCTATGTCGATCCTTATCTGCAATCGCATCCGATGCCGGCCGAGCGCGTCGCCGCGCTCGATACGCTCGTTAAGTCCAGCGCTTATTTCGACGTCAAGGACCCGGCCGAATTGCAGGCGCGGCACGACCTGATGCGCGCCAAACTGTCCGGCTTCCTGGAGCGGCCGGATACGGTGGCTCGCCGCTATCCGCTTGGCGATCACAGCCTGGCCGCGCGTTACGCGCGCGCGATCTCGGCCTACCGCCACACCGATCTGCGCCAGGCGGTCGGCCAGATCGACGGACTGATTCAGTCCCAGCCGGCCAATCCCTATTTCTACGAACTCAAAGGCCAGGCGCTGCTGGAAGGCGGCCGCGCCGCCGAGGCAATCGCGCCGTTGCGGCAGGCCGTGCACTTGTCGCAAAGTACGCCTCTGATTCAGATCATGCTGGCGCAGGCCCTGATCGGCACCAACAACCCGAAACTCGCCGAGGAAGCCGTCGCCCTCTTGCGCGCCGCCTTGCTGCGCGAGCCGGAAGCGCCGCAAGCCTATAGCCAGTTGGCCATGGCCTATGGCCGCAAGGGCGATCTCGCCCAGGCCGATCTGGCGTCGGCGCAGGCCGCCTTCTCGCGCGGCGACATGATGACCGCGCGCCAGCTCGCCTCCCGCGCCAAGACCAGATTGCCGGTCGGCTCGCCCGCCTGGGTGCGCGCCGACGATATCGTCAATCTCAAGCCGAACAACAATGCCCGCAACTGACAGACAAAAGGATATGCTCCCCATGACCACACGCTTGCGCGTCATCGCCGCCCTGGGCGTCGCGATGCTGGCCCTCTGGCTGCCGCCGCAAGCGCGCGCGGCCGAGTTTTCAGCGCCGCAAAAAACCGAGATCGAAAAAATCGTGCGCGATTATCTGATCGCGCATCCGGAAGTGCTGCAGGAAGCCATGGCCGAACTGGAAAAGCGCCAGGCCGCCGGCGAAGCCGAGAAGCATCAGGCCGCCGTCAAGTCCAATGCCCAGGTGCTGTTCTCCTCGCCGCGCCAGGTCAATCTCGGCAATCCGCAAGGCACCGTCACCTTCGTCGAGTTCTTCGATTACAATTGCGGCTACTGCAAGCGCGCCATGACCGACATGTTCGCGTTGATGAAGGAAGACCCCAAGCTCAAAGTCGTGCTCAAGGAATTTCCTGTGTTGGGGCCCGGCTCGGTCGAAGCCGCTCAGGTCGCTATCGCCGTCAACATGCAGGACAAGACCGGCAAGAAGTATATCCAGTTTCACGAAAAGCTGCTCGGCGGCCGCGGTCAAGCCAACAAGGCGCTGGCGCTCGCGGTTGCCAAGGAGATCGGCATGAACATGGCCCAGATCGAAAAGGACATGGCCGGCCCCGAGGTCAAGGAGACCTTGCAGGAAAGCTTCAAGCTCGCCGAAGCGCTCGGCATGAACGGCACGCCAAGCTATGTCATCGGCGACAGCGTGGTTGTCGGCGCCGTCGGCCTTGAGGCGCTGCGCGAAAAGGTCAACACCACGCGCTGCGGCAAACCCACATGTTAATGCCGACCTGCTAGGCCCACGCGGGCGATCAGATTACCTTCAATGACAAGCCGCCGGGCCCGACCGCCCGGCGGCTTGTTCTTTGCGCTGTTCCCCGATGGAACTCTGAACGCCTGCGCGGGTTGTCGCGCGCATGTATACGATCGGCATCGAAGAGGAATACTTCGTTTACGACGCAAAGACGCGGCGCGCGCTGCGCCGTGCCGACAAGAAATTCCTGAATGCGATCAAGAAAAGCCTGGGCGATCGGGTGACGACCGAAATGCTGCAATCGCAAATCGAGGTCATGACCTCACCGTGCGAAACTATGGCCGAGGCGCGCGCGCAACTGAGCGAATTGCGCGGCACGCTCGGCAAAGCGGCGCGCACCCGCAAGCTCGGAATCGCCGCCATGGGCACCTTTCCGCTGGCCTTCTGGCCGGAGCAGCGGGTCACCGACAAGGAGCGCTACGACACGATCATGGACGATCTGCAAATGATCGGTCACCGCAACATGCTGTGCGGCATGCATGTGCATGTCGCCGTTTCCAATCTCGACAGCCGCATCGATCTGATCATGCGGCTGACGCCATACCTGCCGCTGATGCTCGCTTTGTCGACGTCCTCGCCGTTCTGGCAAGGTCATCTCACCGGCCTCTCCGGATATCGGCTTGCCGCCTATGATGAGATGCCGCGCACCGGCCTGCCCGAACTGTTCCGCACCAATGCGGATTATGACGACTATGTCGCTGCCCTCGTCGGCGCCGGGATCATCCCCGACGCCAGTTACATCTGGTGGGCGATCCGCCCGTCATTGCGCAATCCAACGGTCGAATTACGCGTCGCCGACAGTTGCACGCGGATTGAAGATGCGCTCGCCATCGCCGCTCTTTTCCGCTGCCTGGTGCGCGCGCTCGACCGCAACCGCGGCATCAATGCAGGCTTCGACCGGGTCGGCCGCGCCATCACCGTCGAAAACAAATGGCATGCCCAGCGCTCCGGCATCGCCGCGCGCTTCATCGAACCGTTTTCGCGCGCGCCGATTACCATTACCGCGTGGCTCGGTCAGGTCCGCGCCCTGATCGCCGACGACATCGAAGCGCTGGGCTGTGGACCTGAGATCGACCACCTCGACCGCATCATTACCGGCGGGACCAGCGCCGACCGCCAGACCGCCATCTTCAACGAGGCAAAATCGGCCGGCCGGCGGCGGTTAACGGCGATTGGCGACGTCATCGACTGGGTCGGAGCGGCCACTTTGGCGCCCGCCCGCACCGGTCTTGGGGCCTCGGCCAGCCAGGCGGCATCCGGGCTTCCCCTCGCCGCCCGGGGCACCTATAAAGCGCCACAGTTCTAGGCACATTGAGTCAAAGAACGCGCGCGAACCGAAACCTGCCGGATTCCGATGTCTCAGACTATTTTTGTCCTCAATGGACCCAACCTCAATCTGCTCGGCACCCGCGAGCCGGAAAAGTACGGCCATTCCACATTGGCCGACGTGGAAAAGCTGTGCCGCACAACTGCCGCGCGTTTCGGCCTCGACATCGATTTCCGGCAGTCCAACATCGAAGGCGAGCTGGTCACCTGGATTCAGGAAGCGCTGAGCAAAAAGGCCGTGGGACTCGTCATCAATCCGGCCGGCTACACCACGACCTCGGTCGCCATTCTCGACGCGCTGTTCATGCTCAAGGCGCCGGTGGTCGAAGTCCACATCACCAATATTCACCAGCGTGAAGAATTTCGTCACCACTCCTATGTATCGAAGGCGGCAAAGGCTGTGATGGCCGGCTTCGGCATCGATGGCTACGCGCTGGCGATCACCGGCATCGCCGGCATGATCGGCGCCAAGGAAAAATGACCGCGCGTAACACAGAGAACGTCATTCGTTCTTCGCACCGCTCACGCGCACTATTAACTGGAAGAGATAATGGCAAAACCGCCGAAAGCATCCATGGTCGATCACGCTTTGATCCTGGAACTGACCAAGCTCCTCGACGAAACCGGTCTGACCGA
>CAITJJ010000080.1 GCA_903892675.1 uncultured Hyphomicrobiales bacterium
CGGCCGACATGGCGATGACGCCGCGCCGGCGCTCCGCCTCGCTCAGGGAGGTCAGCTTGACCAGCGCGCCGCGGTCCTTGAACGAATTGGTGACCTGCAGATTCTCGTATTTGACGAAGACCTCCGCCCCGGTCAGCGCCGACAGCCGCGGCGCCGGCAGCATCGGCGTGCGCAGCACCCGGCCGGCGATGACGCGGCGGGCCTCTTCAATATCGGCAATGGTCACGCTCATGGTCGGAAACTCTCCTGGCCGCCGGCCGCCTTTTGCCGCAACCTAAGCATAACGTCCACGTTTCGTCCCTTGCAGCGGAGCGGTATATTCGCCATCTGCAAGTGTGCCGCCGAAAGGCACAAGGGTGTCGCCGAAGGGCGAAGGGGGACGGCCATGTCGATGGATATCAAACCGCACGCCTACGATCCGATGCAAAATCCGGAGCTGTTCGACGGCGTGCTGGCCCGCCGGGTGCTGGCCTTCTTCATCGATTTTCTGGTGATTTCGATCCCCGTGGTGCTGGCGGCGATGTTCATCTTCGCCTTCGGCATCGTCACTCTGGGCTTCGGCTGGGCGCTCTATTGGCTGCTACCGCCGGCCTCGGTGATCTGGGCCATCGTCTATTTCGGCGCGACGTTGGGCGGCGACCGTTCGGCCACCATCGGCATGCGGGTGATGGACCTGGAAATGCGCACCTGGTACGGCGCGCCGGCCTATTTCGTGCTTGGCGCCGTGCACGCGATCGCCTTCTGGTTTACGGTATCGGTGCTGTCGCCCTTCGTCCTGCTGGTCGCCTTTTTCAACCAGCGCCGCCGCCTGCTGCACGACATCCTGCTCGGCACTGTCATAATCAATAATCCGCAGCGCGCCGCCCAGTTGCGGCCTTTGGTCGCCGGGGACCGGTAATCCGCCGCCAGCAAAATGCTGTGGCCTACGCCCAATAAAACGGCGTGGAGGCCTTTGACGGAACCGGCGCACCGCGCAATGCTTGTGACTTCGAGTCAGAACGCTACCGGCAAGACGGTTCGATGACGTGACCCAGCACTCGCGCGATACGCCGCAATTCTACCTGACTGCGCCTTCGCCCTGCCCCTATTTGAAGGGCCAGGAGGAGCGCAAGGTGTTCACGCATCTGGTCGGCGAGCGCGCCGGCGAACTCAACGACCTGCTGACGCATGGCGGCTTCCGCCGCAGCCAGTCGATCGCCTACCGCCCGGCCTGCGAAACCTGCCGCGCCTGCGTCTCGGTGCGGGTTATCGTCGCCGACTTCAAGCCGTCGCGCAACATGCGCCGCAATGCCGAGCACAATGCCGACGTCATCGGCGACATGCGCAAGCCGGCGCCGACCTCCGAACAGTATTCCGTCTTCCGCGCCTATCTCGACGCCCGTCACCGCGATGGCGGCATGGCCGACATGACCGTTCTCGATTACGCGATGATGATCGAGGACAGCCATGTCGATACGCGCGTCATCGACTACCGCACGAGCGGCCCGGATTCGCGCCTCAACGGACGCGGTGCCGGTCCGCTGCTGGCGGTGGCGCTGACCGACGTGCTCAGCGACGGCCTGTCGATGGTCTATTCGTTTTTCGATCCGGACGCAGGCGACCGCTCGCTCGGCACCTACATGATCCTCGACCACATCGAACGCGCCCGCGCCATGGGCCTGCCTTACGTCTATCTCGGCTATTGGGTGCAAGGCTCCAAGAAGATGGACTACAAAGACCGCTTCCTGCCGCAGGAGCGGCTACAGCCGTCAGGCTGGACGAGGGTCGAGGACTGATCGTCAGCCCGCGAACGTCTCGACCAGCAGCTTCACGTTCAACACGACGATGACGCCGGCGACCAGCCAGGCCAACGCCGCGACCGGCTTCGAGATCGAGAAACTCCCCATCTTCTTCTTGTCCGACACGAACATCACCAACGGTATGACCGCGAAGGGCAGCTGCATCGACAAGATTACCTGGCTGAGGATCAAGAGCCGCGCGGTGCCGTGCTCGCCGTACAAGCCCGTCACCACCACCACCGGCACGATGGCGATGGCGCGCGTCAGCAGGCGGCGCATCCAGTGCGGAATGCGCAAGTTGAGAAAGCCTTCCATGACGATCTGGCCGGCGAGCGTCGCCGTCACCGTCGAATTCAGGCCCGACGCCAGAAGCGCGACGGCGAACAGGATCGAAGCGATGCCGACGCCCAAGAGCGGCGACAGCAATTCGTAGGCTTGCTCGATTTCGACCACATCGGTCTTGCCGCTGGCGTTAAACACCGAGGCCGCGACGATGAGGATGCTGGCATTGACGAACAGCGCCAGCATCAGCGCGATCGTCGAATCCGTGGTCGCCCAGCGGATGGCGCTGCGCTTGCCGGCATCGTCCTTTTCGAAATTGCGCGTCTGCACGATCGACGAATGAAGATAGAGATTATGCGGCATCACCGTCGCGCCGATTATGCCGATGGCGATATACAGCATCGCCGGATTGGTGACGATCTCGCTTGACGGGAAGAAGCCGCCGAGCACGGCCGCGACCGGCGGCGCGGCCATGATGATCTGTGCCAGGAAGCAGCCGGCGATGACGACCAACAGCGCGATGATGAAGGCTTCGAGATAGCGGAAGCCCTTCTGCATCAACAGCAGCAGCAGGAAGGCATCGAGCGCCGTGATCAGTGCGCCGCCGATCAGCGGAATGCCGAACAACAATTTTAGCGCGATGGCGGTGCCGATGACTTCGGCGAGATCGCAGGCGATGATCGCCAGTTCGCAGGCAAACCACAGCACATAACCGACCGGGCGCGGATAGGCGTCGCGGCAGGCCTGCGCCAGATCGCGTCCGGAGGCGATGCCGAGCCGCGCGGCCAAAGCCTGCAGCAGGATCGCCATCAGATTGGAGATCATGATGACGGCGAGCAGCGTGTAACCGAACTGCGAACCGCCGGCGATATCGGTCGCCCAATTGCCGGGGTCCATATAGCCGACCGAGACCATGTAGCCGGGCCCGGAGAAGGCCAGCAGCCGCCGCAGCCAGGACGCGCCGCGTGGCACGGGAATCGAGCCGTAAACCTCGGACAGGCTGCGCTGGGTGCCGTCGGTGCGGCTGAAGCGCCAGCCGGTCGGATGCGCTTCGGACTTTACCGAGGGAATTGCTGCCGTATCGACCATTTCCAGTCCCTGCTCTGCGGCGTTGCCTGCGAAAATGCGGCTATTTGGTCCTTAATAATCTAGTTGCGACTAATTTGCAATTGCAACTTCGGTGGAACTTTGTTCCCAGCCTGGGGTTATTGCTGCTCCTGCCCGTCGGGGCGGCGAAGGGGGCAGTTTCGGCATGAAAATCAGCGCGCCGACGGCATGGCTATGCGCAATTCCGATAGCGCTATGGCTGGCCTCCGGCGCGGCGCTGGCCGCTGGCGAAGCACACAAGGGCCCGTCCGAGGTCATTTTCATTGCCCAGATTCTGATCCTGATGCTGACCGGGCGCCTGCTAGGCGAAGCGATGATCCGCATGCGCCAGCCGGCGGTGATGGGACAATTGATTGCAGGGCTTCTGCTCGGTCCCTCTGTGCTCGGTCTGCTGCTGCCCGATTTCCAGCACGCCCTTTTTCCCAAGAGCCCCGACCAGAAGGCGATGATCGACGCGGTTTCGCAGGTCGGCATCTTGCTGTTGCTGCTGCTCACCGGCATGGAAACCGATCTCAAGCTGGTGCGACAGACCGGCAAGGCCTCGGTCTATGCCTCGCTGATGGGGATCGTCGTGCCCTTCGCCTGCGGCGTCGCGCTTGGCGAAATGCTGCCGGACGCGATGCTGCCCGATCCGGAAAAGCGGCTGATAACCTCCCTCTTCCTCGGCACCGCGCTGTCGATCGCCTCGGTCAAGATCGTCGCCATGGTGGTGCGCGAGATGAACTTCATGCGCCGCACCGTCGGCCAGGTCATCCTCGCCTCCGCCATCATCGACGACAGCGTCGGCTGGATCATCGTCTCGATCATCTTCTCGCTGGCGCTGCATGGCGAAGTCGATCCATGGTCGCTGGCGCAAAGCATCGTCGGCACCTTCCTGTTCATGGTGGTGAGCCTGACCGTCGGACGCCGCGCGGTGTTCTTCGCCATTCGCTGGGTGAACGACAATTTCGTCAGCGACTTCGCGGTGATCACCTGCATCCTCGTCATCATGGGATCGATGGCGCTGCTGACGCATCTGATCGGCGTGCATACCGTGCTCGGCGCTTTCGTCGCCGGCATTCTGGTTGGCGAGTCGCCGATCCTCACCCGCCATATCGACGAGCAGCTGCGCGGCATCATCACCGCGTTCTTCGCACCGATCTTTTTCGGCATTGCCGGCCTTGGCGCCGACCTGACCATCCTCGCCGATCCGCGCATGGCGGCGATGACCGCCGGCCTCATCCTGATCGCCAGCATCGGCAAGTTCGGCGGTGCATTCATCGGCGCGGAAATCGGTGGGCTGACCCGGCGCGAGGGCTTCGCGCTGGCCTGCGGCATGAATGCGCGCGGCTCGACAGAAGTCATCATCGCCACTGTCGGTCTGTCGATGGGCGCGCTCAATCAAAACCTCTTCACCATGATCGTCGCCATGGCGGTGATCACGACTTTGGCGATGCCGCCGACCTTGCGCTGGGCGCTCGCACGCATCCCGATGCGCAAGGAGGAACAGCAACGGCTCGACCGCGAAGAGCAGGAAGCAAAAGGCTTCGTCGCGAATCTGGAGCGGTTGCTGATCGCGGTCGATGACAGCCCGAACGGCAAGTTCGCCTCGCGCGTCGCCGGCATGCTGGCCGGCACGCATGGCATGCCGACCACGGTGCTGCACATCACGGATGCTTCAAGGATCGAGGCATTGCCGGAAGGAAAAGGCGACACCACCCCCGACACGTTGATTGAAGAAAAAGCCAAGGTTAAGGCGGCCGACAAGAAAGCCGACGACAGGAAATCCGAGCCGGTCAAGGACGAACAGCAAAGCGCGGCCGAAAAGAAGGCGGATAGAGCCGAGGCGAAAGAGCAGGAAAAGAAAGCCAAACACGCCGGCGAAACCGTCAAGCTGGCGGCCGAGCAGATCAAGAGCAAGCAGAAGGTCGAGGAGAAAGTCGACACGCCGGTCGAAGTCACCACCATCGTGCACGAATCGCCCGGTCCCGAAACAATCGCCGAGGAAGCCGCCAAGGGCTATGACCTGATGCTGATCGGCTTGGAAAAAACCAATGTGCGCGGCAAGGACTTTCACGAGAGCGTGACGTCGCTGGCGCAGGGCTTCAAGGGCCCGCTCGGTATCACGCTGGTCCGCGGCGACCTGGCGGCAAAGCCGCGGGGTAGATTGAACATTCTGGTGCCGATCAACGGTACCGAGCCGTCGCGCCGCGCCGCCGAAGTCGCCATCACCATCGCGCGCGCCAGCAAGGCGTCGTTGACCGTGCTCTACGTCGCGGTGCGTGGCGGCACCAAGGCGCGACGCGGCACGCGCGCCCGCGACCAGGAAAACGCAATTCTCAAGGACATCACCGCGATCGCCGATGGCTACAATATGAGCATTCGTACCGCCGTCATCGCCGCTAGTGCTACCGACGAAGCGATCCTCAAAGAGGCAGCGCGCGCCGGCAACAACCTTATCGTCATGGGCGTAGGCCGGCGGCCCGGCGAGAAGCTGTTCTTCGGCGACACCGCCTCGGCGCTGATGCAGCATGCCGAGCCGTCGCTGCTGTTCGTGGCGAGTTAATCCTCGCCCGCCTTCGCCGCCGTGGGCGCGCCGCGGAACTTGTTGTTCTTCGGCAGACCTTGCGCGATGCGGCCGGCCTGCGCGCGCTCGCCGCGCCAGTCCTTCAGCTCTCGCATCGTCAATGTCTGGGTGCGGCCGGCGCCATCGACCCAGGTGAGGCCGTCGCTGGCCTTGAAGGTGGTGACGTCTGACAGGCCCTTGTCGAGATAACGCTGCAGACGCACGCCACGGCCGCGCGTCATCTCCGGCACCTGATCTAGACCGAACACGATCATCTTGCGGTTCTGTCCGATAACGGCGAGCGTGTCGCCGTCGACCACGGTCATCGCCACCGCCTTGTCCGGCGCCTTCAGGTTCAACACCTGCTTGCCCTTACGCGTCGCGCTCAGGCAATCGTCTTCCGGCACGATGAAGCCGTTGCCCTGATAGCTCGCCACCAGAATCTTGCGCCCGCCCTGATAGGCAAAGGCGGCGACGATCTCGGCATCCTGGTCGATATCGAAGAACAGCCGAACCGGCTCGCCATGGCCGCGCCCGCCGGGCAGCTTCGCTCCGTCGAGCGTATAGAACTTGCCGTTGCCGGCGAAAATCATCACCTTGGCGGTGGTCTCGGTCTGGAACGCGAATTTCAACTGATCGTCGGTCTTGAACGTCACGCCCGACAGATCGATGACATGGCCGCGCAGCGCGCGGATCCAGCCTTTGTCCGACACCACGACGGTGATCGGCTCGCGCACCAGCATCGCTTCTTCGATCGCCGCTTCGTCGTGTTCGGGCGCCAGCGCGAAATCGGTGCGGCGTTTGCCAAGCGCGGTCTTCGGTCCAAACAGCGCCTTGGTCTCCCTGATCTGCGCGGCGACCGTTTTCCACTGCTGAGCGGTCGAGCCGATCAGGCTCTTGAGCTTGCTGCGCTCCTCTTTAAGTGCCTTTTCCTCGCCGCGGATTTCCATTTCCTCGAGCTTGCGCAAATTGCGCAGCCGCATGTTGAGGATGGCGTCGGCCTGCACGTCGGAAATCTTGAAGGTCTTCATCAGGACGGGCTTGGGCTCGTCCTGCGTGCGGATGATCTTGATGACCTTGTCGAGGTTGAGATAGGCGACCAGATAGCCGCCCAAAACCTCGATGCGATGGTCGATCTGCGCCAGGCGGAATTTCGAGCGGCGGAGCAGCACCTCGCGGCGGTGCTCGAGCCATTCGGTCAAGGCTTCGGCAAGGCCGAGCACCTTGGGAATGCGGCCTTTGACCAGCACGTTCATGTTGAGCGGAATGCGGTTCTCGAGCTCGGTCAGTTTGAACAGCGATTCCATCAGCAGCGCCGCGTCGACCGTGCGGGCGCGCGGCTCGATGACCAGGCGCACATCCTCGGCCGATTCGTCGCGTACGTCGGCGACCAGCGGCAGTTTCTTGTCGTTGAGCAGTTCGGCAATGCGCTCGACCAGTCGCGACTTCTGCACCAGCCACGGCATTTCGGTGATGACGATCAGATAAGTGCCGCGTGTGCCCTCTTCCTGATGCCAGCGCGCGCGCACGCGGAACGAGCCGCGGCCGGTGGTGTAGGCTTCCGCGATCGACTCCGGCGTGTCGACGACCACGCCGCCGGTCGGGAAGTCCGGGCCCTTGACGTATTTGAGCAGCGTGCGGCTGCGCGCCTTCGGATTGTCAATCA
>CAITJJ010000081.1 GCA_903892675.1 uncultured Hyphomicrobiales bacterium
CGAATCTCAGCTATCTGCAGCGTTTCCCGCTCGACAAGCTCAAGATCGACCGCAGCTTCGTGGTCGCGCTCGGCACCTCGGCCAATGGCGGCGTCATCATCCAGGCGATCGTGGCGCTCGGCCGCGCGCTCGGCCTGTCGGTTCTGGTCGAAGGCGTCGAGACCGAGCAGCAGCGCGTCTTGCTGCGGCTGGCCGGCTGCGACGAAATGCAGGGCTTCCTGTTCGCCAAGCCGGCGCCGGCCGCGACCATCGACCGGCTGCTCAGCCAGCAGAAGCAGAATACCGGCACCAAAACCTTGCCGCCGCCGGCGGCGCTGACAGCCTGAGAATGACGCGATAGAGTGCCGGCGTGACCAGCGACCGCGAAAAGCGGCGCGTAAAATCACCCGGAGGCGGCGCATGATCCCCAATAGCTGGGCGGGCTTTGATTTCGGCCTCGGCGAGGACGCCGACATGCTCCGTTCATCGGTTGCTAGCTTCGCGCAGGACAAAATTGCGCCGCGCGCCACCGAGATCGACCGCAGCAATGTCTTCCCGCGCGATTTGTGGCCGGAGATGGGCGCGCTCGGCCTGCACGGCATCACCGTCGATGAGGCCTATGGCGGCTCGGGGTTAGGCTATCTCGCCCATTGCGTGGCGATGGAGGAGGTGTCGCGCGCCTCCGCGTCGGTCGGTCTGTCCTATGGCGCGCATTCCAATCTCTGCGTCAACCAGATCAGCCGCAACGGCAGCGAGGCGCAAAAATGCAAGTATCTGCCGAAGCTGATTTCCGGCGAGCATGTCGGCGCGCTGGCCATGTCGGAGCCGGGCGCCGGTTCTGACGTGGTGTCGATGGCGACGCGCGCCGACAAGGTCGGCGACCGCTACGTGCTCAATGGCTCGAAGATGTGGATCACCAACGGTCCCGTCGCCGATACGCTTGTGGTCTATGCCAAGACCGACCGCACAGCCGGTTCGCGTGGCATCACCGCGTTCATGGTCGAGAAGGGGATGAAAGGTTTTACCCCGGCGCAGAAGCTCGACAAGCTCGGCATGCGTGGTTCGGATACGTCGGAACTCGTGTTTACCGATTGCGAAGTGCCGGAAGAAAATATCCTCGGCGTCGTCGGCAATGGCGTCAACGTTTTGATGTCGGGGCTCGACTACGAGCGCGTCGTGCTGGCGGCGGGACCGCTCGGCATCATGCAGGCCTGTCTCGACGTGGTGATCCCTTACGTCCATGACCGCAAGCAGTTCGGCCAGTCGATCGGCCGCTTCCAGCTGATCCAGGCCAAGCTCGCCGACATGTATGTGACGCTGAATGCGTCCAAGGCCTATGTCTATGCCGTGGCGCGGGCTTGTGACGACGGCCGGGTGACACGCGAGGATGCCGCCGGCGCCATTCTCTACGCCGCCGAACGCGCCACCTGGATGGCGCTGGAAGCGATCCAGTGCCTGGGCGGCAACGGTTACATCAACGACTTTCCGGCCGGCCGCCTGCTGCGCGACGCCAAGCTCTATGAAATCGGCGCCGGCACCAGCGAAATTCGCCGCATGCTGATCGGCCGGGAGATTTTCGAAAAGACGGCGTGATCCGCTAGCGTCGCGCGTTCAGTTGAGATTGGTCAAAATGTCGGCGATCGGATTTTCGGTCCAGGCTTGCGTCACGAAATCCTGATGCGTGACTTCCGACGCGGCCGGCAGTAGTGCGACCCGGCCGCGCCACAAATGCTTGCCGATCTCGCCGCTGACCGACACCTTCTGCTCACGCAGGATATCGGCGAGCGCCTGGTTTTGCCGGCGCGTCGATTGTGTATAGGCGCTGACAAAGAAAACTTTCTTTGAACTCTTGATCCAGTTGGCGAAGTGCTCGATCTCGCCATAAAGGCCGTCGAGCAGCACCAGCCCGTGCAGCCGGTTGCCGAGGCCGCCGACGCGAATGCTCCAGGCGGCGGGCAGATAGCCGCCGCTATAGGCGACGATGATCACCGGCATGTTGGCAAATTGCCGGGCCTTGGCCGGAATGCCGCTGAGCGCCGCGAGTTTCTTGGCCGCTTCGCTGACGAAGCGGGCAAAACCGCCCGGCTGCCAGAAACGGCCGGCGCTTGAATCGGCGGCGTCGACGGCGAACTGCGGCGCGACCAGCACCGCGTTCTTGCCGGACAGCGAAATCTGCGCCGGCACGTTCTGCCGGTCCAATACGTCGCGGGTCAGTTCGGCGCCATGGCCGTGAAAGTACACGACCATGACCGCGGGGCGGCTGATGTTGAAGCCGCCGGGTATGTGCAGCAGAACGCGGCTGTCGTTGAATGTGTCGCGTTGCCAGAGCACCGCGCCACGCGCGGTACGGTGACCCTTTTGGCCGTCCTTGACGACGTCGAGAAACCGCCGTTCGGTTTCCGGGATCAGACCGTCATAGGGGAAGGGGGCGGTGGCGAATTTCACCAGCTCGGTCTTCGGCTCCGCGCGCGGCGGGCTGGTGGCTTGCGCCGGCAATCGCGGTTGCGCTGGGCGCGCGGTTTGCGGCGTCGTGCGCACGGCGATGACATCGTGTGCCGGCGCGCTGGACGGCCAGCGGGCCGCGAACACGTCATTGACGAGTTGCGGCTTGAGGTTCGGCGGCGGCGATTGTGCGAGGGCGGCATTGCCGGTGGCGCTCACAAGCGCGAGCGCAAACGCCGGCAACAAATGTCGGCGCCATTGGCCTGAAATGGTTAAGCTCGGTTTCGGCACTGTCCGTTCATCTCCGGCGAAAACGTCCACATTACGCATACGTTGAAGGTTAATCGCGCAAAGGGTAACCGGTTCGGACGAGGTTTGACCTTTTATTGGGCTTTTTGAGGGTAAGGGCCAGCGACGTCGTTCGACCGATTAACCTCACCCGCCGATTCCAATTCGACACGAGCCCGGCCGTTTATAAATCCATACCAAGAAGCTCAATTTTGTATTAATGATCGGTCGTGGGGGACGTCGGGTGACACATTCGGTTCCAGTCCGGGCGTCGGTCCCGGGGGTTAAGACATTCGCGGCGACCGCCATTGTCATTGCCGACATGGTCGGCGTCGGCGTGTTCACCAGCCTCGGCTTTCAGGTTCAAACGCTGAGTTCCGGATTTTCATTGATCCTGTTGTGGGTGATCGGCGGAATCGTCGCCTTTTGCGGCGCGCAGGCCTATGCCGAACTTGCGAGCATGTTCCCGCGCTCGAGCGGCGAATATAATTTTCTGGCGCGAACCTATCAACCAATCTTCGGCTTTCTCGCCGGCTGGCTGTCGGCGACCGTCGGCTTTGCCGCGCCGGTCGCACTCGCCGCGATGGCCTTCGGCGAATACGCCAAACCCTTGCTGCCGGGCGTGCCGCCGCTGGCGCTCGGACTAGGCGTCATCTGGCTGGTGACGGCGTTTCATCTGTCCGGCATCCGCTACGGCTCGGCGTTCCAGAACATATCGACCGTCATCAAACTGGTGCTGATCGTCGCCTTCATCGTCGCTGGCGTCGCCTTCGCGTCGCCGCAACCGATTTCGTTCGCGCCGTCGTCAAGCGATTTGAGCCAGATCCTCAGTGCCGCCTTCGCCATCAATCTGGCCTTCGTGATGTATGCCTATTCCGGGTGGAACGCCTCGGTCTACATCATCGACGAATTGCACGAGCCGCAACGCACCTTGCCGCGCGCTTTGCTCACCGGCGTCGCCGTCGTCTCGCTGCTTTATGTCACTCTGAATATGGTGTTCCTCTACACCACGCCGGTGGCGAAATTCGCCGGCCAGATCCAGGTCGCGACCATTGTCGGTGACCATGTTTTCGGTCCGCTCGGCGGCGGTCTGGTGGGCGCATTGATCTGCCTCGGGCTGATCTCGTCGGTCAGCGCGATGATGTGGATCGGGCCGCGCGTCACCATGGTGATGGGCCAGGATTTCCCACTGCTGCGTCTGTTCGCGCGGACATCGAAACACGGCGTGCCATCCTTCGCCATCGTCTTTCAGCTTCTGGCCGCCAGCCTGCTGCTGCTGACGCAGAGCTTCGAGGCTGTGCTCGAGTTCATCCAGTTCAGCCTGACGCTGTGCTCGTTCTTCACCGTGCTCGGCGTGATCGTGCTGCGCATCACAAAACCGGCGCATCCGCGCCCGTATCGCGCCTGGGGCTATCCGCTAACGCCGTTGATCTTCCTGTCGGTGACCGGCTTCATGCTGTATTACCTGCTGGTCAGCCGCCCGATGGAATCGCTCGCCGGCGTCCTGCTGATGCTCGCCGGTCTTATTCTCTATGCGATTGCGCAAAATTATCCGGCCGATGCGGCCAGCGAAAAGGTAACGGTCGTCAAATGATGCGTTTTACTCCGGTTGCGGCCGCGGTCGCTAGCTATCTCGCTTTGGCTGTCTCTCCCGCGCTTTGCGCCGGCGCCGTGAGCGTCGACGACACCGCGCGCTATCTCGCCGGCATGCCGCCGTCAGCCAATTCGCCGCTGGCGCCGTTGACCAAAAGCGCGCACTGGCAACAACATGCCAGGACGATGGACCGCGCCTTTGCGCAGGTCGAGAAGGGCACGCTGGCGCCGATCCGCGAATGGTCGGCCGCCCATCTCTCGTCGCCTCAGAAGGCGATGTTCTACATGTTCAGCGGACCGGATTTTCTGTTTGGCGATGCCTTCTTTCCGAAAGCATCGACCTATGTCCTCGCCGCGCTCGAACCTGTCGGCGACATTCCCGATGTTCTGAAACAGCAGCGCCACGGCGAAACGGTGGGCCTCGGTCAATTGCAGACCGCGATGCGCACGCTGCTGTCGATCAGTTTCTTCATCACCAAGGAGATGCGCGAGGACATCAGCGAATCCTCGCTGCGCGGCACGATACCGGTCCTCTATGTTTTTCTGGCCCGCAGCGGCAAGCAGGTTCGCTCGACCAGCCTGGTTTACATCGATGCGCAGGGCGACGTTCACCCGGAAGTGAAGAACGCCAAATCCGGCGCGCATGGCGTCAAAATCGTTTTTGCCGGCGCCGACGGCATCGAGCGCACGCTCTATTATTTCACGACCAACCTGGACAATACCGGTGCCCGAACCGGCGGCTTCCTCAAGTTTCTCGACAATCTCGGGCCGGCCGATAGCTTTCACAAAAGCGCGTCGTATCTGATGCACAAGAACGAGTTCTCGCGCATCCGCGACTTCATCGTCGCTAAGAGCGCGACCGTGGTGCAGGACGACAGCGGCATTCCGATCCGTTACTTCGACGCCAAGGCGTGGCAGCTGCGGCCGTTCGGCCGCTACCTCGAGCCGCTCGATATATTCCCCGAAGGGCGCCAGCCGAAGATCCGCGAACTGTTCGAGAAGAGCAGCGCCGGCAAGCTCAATTTCGGTCTCGGCTATCGCTGGCGGCCGGGTGAGTCGAACCTGCTTTTGGCGGTCAGGCGTCCCTCGGCTGAAAAGGCCGAGAACAAGTAAGCCGCTGGCCTGCGCGCTTGCGTTAACTTTCTAGTCCGTCGAATCAGCTAGTGCATTGGCCCACTCGAAGCGGAGGGGTCGCGATGCGCGTGCGCTTGAAAGCCGACGGACGGATCGTTGAGATCATGCCCGACGGCCGGGAAAAGACCGTTGAGCACAGGGATCCGGCCGCTTTCGTGCGCCATGTGCGCGCGCGCTGCGGCCTGACCCAGGCGGCCTTCGCCGAGAAAATCGAAGTGCCGATCGAGACCGTGCGCAACTGGGAGCAGGGCAAGCGCAGTCCGCGCGGGCCGGCGAGAGCGCTGCTCAAGCTGATCGACAGCGCTCCGGAAGCCGCCTTCGCGGCATTAGGTGGAAGACGGCGCTGACGCGCCTTTTGGCGTGGAAGGCGGCGCTAGACCGCGACCCGTTCCTGCGGCCGGTAGCGCGCGATGCGCATCAGCAGGCCCATGGCAAATAAAGTGCCGACATAAACGGTGAGCTGCAATTCGGTCGGCCGCTCGGTATAGCCGATCAAGGTGTGCATCAGCTTGCCGAGGATACTGCCGTCGGACAAAATCCACGACGTGTCCCAGACTGTGTTGCCGAGCACTTCGGCAAAGCCCGCATTGTTGAGAAACTGCACCGACTGCGCCGCCATGCCGGCAGCGAGCAGCGCAATCAGCCAGCTGGTCACCGAGAAGATATAACGCTGCGGAATCGCCAGCAGGCCGAAATAGGTCAGGGCGGTGAACGCGGCGCCGGCCAGGATGCCGAGCAAGCCGCCGACCAGCAATGCCGAGCCGGACGTGCCCTGCGCCATGATACCGTAGAGGAACAGCACCACTTCCGAGCCTTCGCGCAATACCGCGACGCCGATCACTACCGCGAGGGCGGTGAGGGGCTTGGCGCCTTCACTCACTGCAGTACCGATCGAACGCATCTCGGCGGCGATCTCGCGGCCGTGCCGCGCCATCCAGGCGTTGTGCCACATCAGCATGAGCACGGCGATGCCGAGCACCGTGGCATTCAGCAACTCGGTGCCCGCGCCTTCGAAGGTTTGCGAGATCGCGCCGGCAAACAGGGCGACAACACCCGCGCCGAGCACGCCGGCGCCGATGCCGATTGAAATCCAGCGGCCGCGGCCATCGACGCCGCGCGTCGCCGCCATGACGATGCCGACGATCAGGCCGGCTTCGAGAACCTCGCGAAAGACGATAATCAGTGCGCCGAGCATTAGGTTATTCCGCCAAACCTGTTTTATTCAGCAATGACCACGCCCTTGGCGGTGGCTTCATGAAACTCGCCGACGAAGGGGTAGCGGCCGGGCTTGAGCGGCCCGATGCGAACCGTGCCCCGCGACTTGCCGGCAATGACCTTCTCGACCTTGAGAATGTTGCTTTCGAATTCCTCGGCGGTGGCGTCTTCGTTGACGACGGTGATGACGACCCGCGTATTGGCCGGCACTTTCAGCTCTTCCGGCGTGAACTTGTGGTCCTTGATGGTCAATTTATATTCCTGCGCCTGTGCCGTCGCCGGCGACAGGGTCACTACGGCGGCAATGGCAAAAGGCACGAAAAGGGTGATCATCCGGTGCATGGCTGTTCCCATTGGTTCGACAGAGCTTACAAAACCACTATCGCGTGCCGATGCAAGTCCTTATTTTTACTCTTGAATTATTCCAATGTGAGAACGCTACGCAATAGCTTGCGACAACAGCGGATGCGCCGTTTTGCGCTGCGTCAAATGTCCTGCGTTTTATGCGCGCAGGCCGGCAGGCGTCGTCGCCGCCGCCGGAGAGGGCCGGGTTGGCAGGGCTGCCGCAAGCGGGCATTCTCGGCCCCCCAGAACGGCGGTTGACCCGCATCTTCCTTCCAGATCTTTCAGGAGTCCCCCGATGCAATACGTCGACGCCCATGGCGCCCATATTCCCCAGATCGGGCTTGGCACTATGACCCTGAAAGAGGACGTCTGCGTGCAGGCGGTCAAGGCTGCGCTCGAAACCAGCTATACGCATCTCGACACCGCCGCCTTCTACGGCAACGAAGTGGAAGTCGGCGCCGGCTTGCGGGCTTCCGGTACCAGCCGCGATAAAGTGTTCATCTGCACAAAGGTGCGCGAAAACAACCTGCTGCCGGAAAACTTCAACAAGTCGCTCGACCAGAGCCTGAAGAACCTTCAACTGCCCTTTGTCGACCTGCTGCTGATCCACTGGAATAACAAGGACATCCCGTTCTCGACCAGTATCGCCGCGCTCTGCGCCGCCAAGAAGGACGGCCGCGCCAAACATGTCGGCGTCGCCAATTTCACCACCAAGATGCTGGACGAGGCTTGGGCGGTGACCACCGAACCGCTTGTCTGCAACCAGATCGAGATGCATCCTTTCATCAATCAGGACAAGGTGGTGGCGGCGAGCAAGAAGCACGGCATGGCGGTGGTTGCCTATTGCCCGATCGCGCGCGGCAAAGTGCCGGGTGCCGATGCGCTCGAGCGTATCGGCGCGGCGCATGGCAAAAGCGCGGCGCAGGTGTCGTTGCGCTATCTGGTGCAGATGGGCGTCTGCGCCATTCCGCGCACCGCGACGCCGGCGCATCTGAAAGCCAATATCGACATTTTCGATTTCAAGCTCAGCGATGCCGAGATGACTGAGTTGAAGGCGCTCAACGCCACCAATATGCGCGTCGTCAATCCGCCGCACGCGCCAGTGTGGGACACGCCGTAGCGAGTAAAAGATGCAGAGCGTCGAAAGCCACGGCTACAAGCTGCCGATCGTCGGCCTCGGCACCTGGCAATTGACCGGGCGCGACTGCGCGCGCCTGGTCGAGCAGGCGATCCGTCTCGGCTATCGCCATATCGACACCGCGCAGATGTACGGCAACGAGGCGGCGGTCGGCGACGGCGTGCGCGCCTCCGGCAAGCGCGCCGAGGTGGTGGTCACCACCAAGGTGCAGCCGGAGCGCCTCGCGCCGCACGATCTTGAACGCTCGGTCAAGGAAAGCCTGCACAAACTGCGGCTCGACGTCATCGATCTGCTGCTGATCCACTGGCCTAACCCGCGCGTGCCTTTGTCCGAGACGCTCGGCGCCATGGCGAAAGTGAAGCAGGAAGGTTATGTGCGCCAGCTCGGCGTCTCGAACTTCACCGTGGCGCTGCTCGAGGAAGCCGGCAAGGTGTCGAGCGAGCCTCTGGTCTGCAATCAGATCGAGTGCCATCCGTTTCTCGATCAATCCAAGGTGATCGCCGCCACGCGCAAACATGGCATGGCGGTGGTCGCCTATAGTCCGATCGCGCGGGGAGGTGCCGCCGGCGACGCGGTGCTGGAGAAAATCGCCAAAGCGCACGGCAAGAGCGCGGCGCAGATTAGCCTGCGCTATCTGGTGCAGCAGGACATCGTCGTCATTCCGCGCACCAGCAAGATCGAGCGGCTGGAGGAAAATCTGGCGCTGTTCGACTTCGCGCTGAGCGAGGCCGAGATGGCGGAAGTCCGCGCTTTGTCGCAGCGCCAGGGTCGCATCGTCGACTGGTCGTGGTCGCCGAAATGGGATTAATGCCGGACGCGATCGAGAGAATTCAGTGACCACCTCCAACGACTCCGCACTCGTCCTGTTTTCCGGCGGGCAGGACTCCACCGTCGCGCTCGCCTGGGCGCTGGAGCGTTTCGCGCGCGTCGAGACCGTCGGCTTCGACTATGGCCAGCGCCATGTCATTGAACTGGACGTGCGGCCGCGCCTGCGCGAACGCATGGCCGCGCTCAAACCGGAATGGAAAGCGCGCCTCGGCGACGATCACCGCATCTCGATCGACGCGCTTGGCGCCATTTCCGACTCAGCGCTGACCTCGGAAACCGCGATCGCTTTTGCCGACTCAGGGCTGCCGAACACCTTCGTGCCGGCGCGCAACCTGATCTTCTTCACCTTCGCCGGCGCGCTCGCTTACCGGCGCGGCGCCCGCCACATCGTCGCCGGCATGTGCGAGACCGATTATTCCGGCTATCCCGATTGCCGCGACGACACCATCAAGGCGATGCAGGTGGCCTTGAGCCTCGGGCTGGACAAGCGCGTCACCATCCATACGCCGCTGATGTGGATCGACAAGGCGGCGACCTTCGCGCTCGCTCGCGAAATCGCAGGGCAGGGCTTCCTGGATGTCGTTGTCGAGGACACTCATACCTGTTACGTGGGCGACCGCGCGCACCGCCACCCTTGGGGCTATGGCTGCGGCACGTGCCCGGCCTGCCAGCTCCGCGCGCAAGGCTATGCTCAATTTATCGCCCAGTGAAGCCAGCCGCTCAATGAAACCTGTCGCTCAATAAGCCGAAAGAACCGACGAACGATGACGAACGAATCGCGCAAGAATATCGAAGGCGGCATTTTCCTTGTCCTGTTCTGCCTCACCATCCCGGCGGCGAACTGGATGATCGGCCATGTCGGGTCGTTCTGCATCCCGAACGGTCCCTGCGTCCTGCCGGTGGCTCCCGGCCTGATGGCGCCGTCCGGCGTCTTGATGATCGGCGCGGCTCTGGTGCTGCGCGATCTGGTGCAGCGCCGGCTCGGCGTCGAATACGGCATCGCGGCGATTGTCGCGGGCGCGGCCTTGTCGGCGGGCCTGGCGCCGCATTCGCTGGTGATAGCCTCGGCAGCGGCCTTCCTGTTGTCGGAATTTGCCGACTTCGCGGTCTATACGCCCTTGGCAAAGCGCCGGCTGGTGCTGGCGGTATTGGCCTCCAGCATGGTCGGTCTGGTCGTCGACTCGTTCGTGTTCCTGTGGCTGGCCTTCGGCTCGCTCGATTTCCTCGGCGGACAGATTGTCGGCAAGGCCTGGATGGTGCTTCTGTCGCTGCCGCTGGTCGCCTATCTTCGCCGCCGCGACGAGCGGCTCGGTCTCGCCGCCGCCTGATCCGCGCATTCTCAAGGATAGCCAAATGCCCACCGCCATCGAAAAGCTGCAGAACATCACCACCGGCACCATCACCACGATGCTGCTGAAGAAGGGTATCCGCCGTTCCTGGATGGCCGGCGCCATGCCGCTCGGTTTCTCCGGCAAGCGCGTGGTGGGGCCGGCTTTCACTTTGCGCTTCGTGCCGGTGCGCGAGGATCTGGCGACGCCGGCGAGCTGGTCGGCGCCGATCTCGACCCGCTCGGCCATCGAGGCAATGCCGGAAAACTGCGTTGTCGTCGCCGACGCGATGGGCGTCACCGGCGCCGGCATCTTCGGCGACATTCTGTGCATGCGCATGGTCAAGCGCGGCGTCACCGCTTTGATTACCGACGGCGTGATGCGCGACAAGCACGGCGTCATCGCCACCGGCCTGCCGGTCTGGTGCCAGGGCATGGCGGCGCCTGCCTCGGTCAACCAGTTGACCTTCGTCGGCTGGGAACAGCCGATCGGCTGCGGCGGCTGCGCGATTTTCCCCGGCGACATGATCGTCGCCGATGACGATGGCGCGGTGGTCATTCCGAAGGACCTGATCGACTTCGTCGCCGATGAGGGCGGCGAGCACGAATTGCTGGAAAGCTGGCTGGTGCAGGAAGTGGAAAAGGGCGCCAAGCTGCCTGGGCTTTATCCGCCCAATGACGAGAACAAGAAGCGTTACGAGGACTGGAAGAAATCGCGCTAGGTTAAGCCGCGCACGGCCACGCCGGTGGCCGCAACCTGCAGGACGCCATGTTCTTCATCCTGTCCAAGACCGTCGCTATTCTGTCGCAACCGTCGTTTTTCCTCATTGTCGTCGGACTCATTGGTCTGTTGCTCGGTATGACGCGCTGGCGGCGCGCCGGCCGTGTGTTGGCTTTCGCCAGCGTGGCGTTGTTACTCGGCTTCGGCACCGTTCCGGTGGGGACCATGCTGATCCGTGTGCTGGAGAGCCGCTTTCCGCAATGGGATGCCACGCGCGGTGCGCCCGACGGCATCGTTGTCCTCGGCGGCGCCATCTCTCCATTGTTGTTGCGCGACTATGGCGAGCCTTCCGTTCTCGGCAATGCCGGGCGGATCTTCGCGATTGGCAGATTGGGCCGCGCTTACCCGCATGTGCGCATCGTCTATAGCGGTGGCGACGGCACGTTGGGCGGCAGAGAGGGTATCGAAGCCGACTATGTGCTGCCGATCGCGACGATGTTCGGCATTGCTGCCGAACGCATTCTGCTTGAGCCGCGCTCGCGCAATACGGTCGAGAACGCGGTATTCAGCAAGACATTGGCGATGCCGAAGCCCGGCGAGCGCTGGCTCCTGGTGACCTCGGCGCAACATATGCCGCGCGCCATCGGCAGCTTCAGGCAAGCCGGCTTCGCCGTTGAAGCCTATCCGGTGGGGTGGAGTATTGCCTTGCGGCCCGACTACAGCCCGAACCTCAATATCATCGGCAATCTGGGAAGGCTCGATAGCGCGGCCTACGAATGGGTCGGGCTGTTGGCCTATTGGCTGACCGGTAGAACCTCGGCGCTTTTCCCCGCGCCGTAACGACACGTCTGGCCGCAACCACGCCATCTGATTGTGGAAAGGCCGCGCCGGCGGTATCCTTTCAATAGAAGGGCGATTCGTGCGCCCGAGTTCGCGTCCGCGTTCTCGCCGCACCATCCATGGACCCGATGATCCATTGGATGCCTGATGAAGGGAATTGCCTGTCATGACCTTTAATTTTATGCCGAGCGATAGCCCGCCCAACGCCTATGACGGCGAAGGCTTTCGTAAATCCGCGCTGGAAGTGCGTCTGGGCGATCGGCTCGTCGCCGCTGTCGCAGTCACGCTGGCGGTCCTGTTCGTCACCACGGTCGCCGTGCTGATGGGAATGAACTAAACGCGCTTCAAGCGACGGTGAATGCCTTGCGCGATTCCGAGGCGAATTGTCTGCGCCACATCACGATCACGACGCCGGTGGTGGTCAACGCCAGTTCGAGCGGGCCTAAAAACCAGCCGAGATAACCGAGCGCGAAGAAGAAGGCGCGCTGGCCGCGATTGAAATGCAGGCCGGCTTCGGCGCATAGCCGCGACGCGCGGTGGACGAAAGCCCGCGCCGCCGGGGTGTCTTTTTCCGACGGCTGCGGCGCGGCGCCGACCATGATGGCGAGATAGTTGAACAGCCGGTACGACCAGGCGAATTTGAAAAACGCATAGACGAAGATGACGGCAAGCCCGAGCACCTTCAGTTCCCACATTTCCGGCGTCACCGGCACGCTGAACGGCAGCGCGCCGATCACTGCCAGGACCTGGTCGCTGGCGCGGACCAAGGTGAGCGTGCCGCCAATGGCGATCAGGCTGGTGGAGGCAAAGAACGCCGTGCCGTTCTGCAGCGCCGCCGTCACCTGTGAGTCGACGATGCGCACGTCGCGGCTCAGCAACTCTTCCATCCAGCGGTCGCGATAGGAGTTCATCAGCGCGTTCAGGCTGGTCTTGCCCTTGGCCGACTTTTCGATCACCAGCGAATAGACGATCCAGCAGGCGCAGAACCACAACAGCGTCAGCGTATCGGGCAAGGTGAAAGACAGCATCGCGGCAAACCTCATGAATCGCCGCGCAGGATGCCCGCTTCAAGCCGCGCCGACAACAGCTTGAGTGGCAAGCCCGGCTCTGCCAGACTTCACACAGCCAGATTTGGCGCAAAGGAATACCCCATGCCGCAGACCATCACCACCGGCTACAAGGAATTGTGCGCGGCCGCCGAGCGCGAGATCGAGACGCTGCCGGCGGCGGAGGCGGTCAAGCTTGCCGGCCGCGACGATACGGTGCTGGTCGATATCCGCGACATCCGCGAATTGCAGCGCGAGGGCAGGGTGCCCGGCGCCTTTCATTGCCCGCGCGGCATGCTCGAATTCTGGATCGATCCGAACGGCTCCTATTTCAAACCTGTGTTCGGCCAGGACAAGAAATTCGTGTTCTTCTGCGCCGGCGGTATGCGCTCGGCTTTGGCCGCGCAGACGGCGCAGCGCATGGGGCTCAAACCCGTCGCCCATGTCAAAGGCGGCTTCGGCGCCTGGAAGGCCGCCGGCGGCCCGGTCGAGGCGCCGGAGGCGATGCCGGGCGATGCGAAAAAATCCTGACATTCAGGTGAAAGACCGATCGATGAAATCGGCTGCTGGCCAGCATTCTTAAAATTCATTTGCCGCCGACTGACCGCGCCCGCACTTTAAGACGGCGCAACCAGGCGAGCGGGGCGAGGCCATGACGTTGAAACTGTTGATCGGCAACAAGAAGTATTCGAGCTGGTCGTTCCGGCCATGGCTCGCACTGAGCGTCGCCGGCATTCCTTTCGAGGAGCGTGTCATCCCGTTCGAGAGCGAGGAATTCAAACGCGACGTCGGCGGCGTCTCCGGCACCGGCAAGGTGCCGGTGCTGATCGACGGCGACATCGCGATCTGGGAGTCGCTCGCCATCCTGGAATATCTGGCGGAGAAAATCCCCGCTGCCGGCCTGTGGCCGAAGGATGTCGCGGCGCGCGCGCACGCCCGTGCCGTCGCAAACGAAATGCACGCCGGCTTCCAGGCCTTGCGCAATCACTTGCCGATGAATTTCGCGCGCCGCGTCATCAAGCGCGACCTTCCGCCACCGGTCATCGCCAATGTGCGGCGCGTCGAGACCTTGTGGACCGATTGCCGCGCCCGCTTCAGCGGCAGCGGCCCGTTTCTGTTCGGCGCTTTCAGCAATGCCGACGCCATGTATGCGCCGGTGGTCGGGCGCTTCCATACCTACGACGTCGATGTCGGCGAGGGCACCCGCGCCTATATGAAGACAATAATGGAGCTGCCGGCCTTCCAGCAATGGGTGGCCGCCGGCATCAAGGAGCCATGGCTGTTCGCCGAAGACGAAGTCGACTGGCCGAAGACCCACAACCTCACTTAAACTAGCGGACCCGCGCGCATGTCTCTCACTCTCATCATCGGCAACAAGAATTATTCCTCGTGGTCGTTGCGGCCCTGGATCGCCATGCAGGCTGCCGGGATTCCGTTTACGGAAATCGTCATTCCGCTTTATGTGCCTGGCAGCGCCGAGGAAATTTTGAAGTATTCGCCGGCCGGCAAGGTGCCGATTCTGATCGACGGCGGCGATACGATCTGGGAATCGCTGGCCATCCTCGAGCATCTCGCCGAGCGTTTTCCGGATGCGAAGCTGTGGCCGTCCGAGCCGCGCGCGCGCAGTTTCGCCCGCGCCGCGGCGACCGAAATGCATGGCGGCTTCCAGCCGTTGCGCCAGCACTGCACGATGAATCTGTGGCTGCCGGTCAAGGCCCGGCCGATGCCGCCGGAAGTGCTCACCAACATGAAACGCATCGAGACCCTGTGGGCCGATTGCCGGGCGCGCTTCGGCAAGAATGCGCAACAGAGTGGGCCGTTTTTGTTCGGCGCATTCGGCAATGTCGATGCCATGTATGCGCCGGTGGTGGCGCGCTTCCACAATTACGGCCTGCCGGTGGGTGCCGAGACGCGCGCCTATATGGACGCGGTGATGGCGACCCCGGCCTGGCAGGAATGGTATGCCGCCGCGACGCATGAGACCTGGGTGATGCAGGGCAACGAGCCGGACTGGCCGCTGGTGCGCGGAGTCTAAGCCGGCATCCTCACCACGGCCGTTCGATCGAATTGGTCACATGCTCGCGGTCGGGCGATGTGAAGCACAGGCCGACGCACAGATAGGACAATTCCGGATGCGGGTTGTGGCCGCGATGGAATTTGGCGATCGGCTCGGAATAGCACTCGCCGGCCTTGGCCTTGACCAGAACGCCTTCCTGAAAATGCGCCTCGAATTGCCCCTGCAAGGCGACGAAGAAGGCCGCGCCGTTGTGGCAATGCCAGTTGGTGAAACCGCCGGCGACGATCTCGGCGTTATAGATTTGGACCTTCACATGCGGGTCGCGCGGCAGCGAGGCGTACAGCGTTTCCAACAGCAGATTGCGGTGAAATCCCTGGCCGGGCGGCACGAAGCCGTCGAGCTGAAGCTTGAGATCCCTGTAGTCGCTGACCTTGATGGCCGGGCTTGTTGTCACGCTGGCGTCCTCCGTTAGGCCGGAAACCCTAGCGCACGAATCCAATAGCGAAAACCCGGCGCGAGGGCCGGGTTTTGCCTTTTCTTCGAGCTGACGACAACGATTAGTTGTCGAGGGCTTCCTTCACCGAGTCCTTCAGGCCGCCGACGGCGTTCTGAACCTTGCCCTTGACCTGATCGGCCTTGCCTTCGGTCTCCAGCTTGGCATCGCCGGTCACTTTTCCGGCGACTTCCTTGACCTTGCCTTTAATCTGGGTGGCGCTGCCTTCGATGCGATCTTTATGCATGGTGTCTCCGCTCATGGTTGTCATTGGTGGTGCATTCGTGTTCGGGCGTCGCGGGGACAACGCCCAAAGCGGCGTGCCGTTCCAATCGTCAAGGCGCCGCCACATGGCACGCATGCGCCAGGGGCGGCGCGGTGCATCCTAGTGGCGCGACGATTTGCCGGTCGTGCCATAGTTCGGATTCGGCATGCAGCGCAGGAACTGCGGCTGGGCCTGCTTCTGGCAGGCTTTGAGGGTGGCAAAATTGCAATACTTGTCAAACGAGCCGGGCAATTGCTCGACGCAATAGCGGCCATTGCCGGTCGATGCAGCGTTCACAGTTGTGAGGCCGGCGAATGACGCGGCGATGAGTGCGGAAATCATCAGGATTTTCATGGCGGTTGCCTCCGGTGATTGTGAATGATTTTACGCCAAATCAACGGCGGACAAAACCGCCGGTTCCGCACGGCGCAAAAGAAAAAGCCCCGCGACCGGAATCGCGGGGCTCATCGCATGACGCTGGAAGAAACTACTTCGCGGTGCTGGACGGCTGCGAACCGCTCTTGGTCGCGTCGGTGTCCGGCGCCTTCGAATTGATGCTGCTCGGCGACACGTTTTCGTTCGACTTCGTGCCCGAGGTCATGCCCGTCGTCGCGGGAGCGGCCTTCGGATTGGTCGCCTGGTTGCCGCTCTTGTTCGACTGGGTATCCGGCATCTTGGCGTCCAGGTTGCTCGGCGGCACATTGTTCTGGGTCGCCTGGCCCTGCTGCGCGCCCTTGGCCTCCATCTGCGCCGCGCCGGAGCTTTCCGATCCGCTCTTCGAGCTCTGGGTATCGCTCGCCTTCGAGTTGATGCTGCTCGGCGGTGTCGCGCTGTTCGACGGCGCGTTGCCGGAGTTTTGCGCGTTCGCAAACGAGATGCCGGTGATCAGCGCCGCGATCGCGGTCATGGTTGTCAGGGTCTTCATAGGGTCTTCTCCTTGGGGATTGCATGGTTGAGTGCGGGGGGCACTGCCAAAGCAACGCGTCGGCGCGCGCTTAAGTTCCGGGAACTCGTTGCCAATCGCCAAATATGGACGCGGCGTGGACCATCACGCCGCGCCCGTGACACAGTTACGCCTCGATGATGGCGACGATTTCATGCGTGCGCGGATTGAGGATCACGATCCGGTCGCCGACCAGGATGTAATCGTAGCCGCGCCATTCCGGATAAATCGTCACGACGTCGACCGGCAGCGGATAGTAACGCACGCTCGACGGCACGCGGGTACCGACGCTGATCGAAACATTGAGCGTCACCGGCTGAACTTTCTGCTGGCGGATCACGGTGGTGATTTTCGACCGTTGTTCCGTTGACAGTTTCGCCGCGCCGGACGCCGCGCCCTGACCGGTGGTGGAGCGTTCGGCGGCAGGCGTCGCCGCCTTGTTGCTGTCGGCCGCCTTGCCGGTTTCGCCCGCGCCATTGATTTCGGCCTTGCCGGCATTCGCCGGGGTCTTGATATCGGCCTTGCCGCTGTCGGCGGCGGTCTTCGGCGCATTGGGCTGCTGCGCCTGCGCGGCGGGTTTTGCGTCATTGGCCTTGGCGTCGTCAGCCTTGGTCTCGCCGGCCTTGATCTCGCCGGCCTTGCGCTCGACCGATTGCGACGGCGGTGCGATCTTTTCCGCCGGCGCATTCTGCTGCGCGGCGGGGGCGGGCTGCGCCGGCGCCTGATCCTTTGACGGCGCCTGGGCATAGGCTGCGCCGGCACTGAGCATCAACGCGACGGCGGCGGTCGACAATAATCGTGACTTGTTCATTCCACTCTCCTGTGCATACCGCCCCGACGACAAATGCATGATGAGTGGAAAGAACGTCGCCGCGCCGTGTCCGTTCCATCGCAGGAACGCGCGCGCTAAACAGCCGTTCATTGGTCTCCATTGAGACGAAAGGTTTCCGTTGAGACGAAACCCGACGTCAACGCGCCGCGGCGGTCACGACGATCTCGACCAGATGCGGATGTTCCAGATCGACGCCGAGGCAGGCGCGCATCGGCGGATTGGCGCGGTCGACCCATTCGTCCCAGGCGCGGTTCATCTCGGCCTTCTGTTTGATGTCGGCAACGTAAACGATGGCCGACAGGATGCGGCTCTTGTCGCTGCCGGCCATCGCCAGACTTTCGTCGATGCGTTTGAGCGCATTGACGGTCTGGGCATAGAGCCCCGGCGGCGCCGGATCCGGCGTCACCGCCACCGTCAGCACCAGCCCGTTATGGACGACGGCGCGGCTGCGGGTCGGGGTGAGGCCGGGAAAACGGGCGATCATTCTAGGGCTCCTTTTTGCGGCGCTCGGCGAGGCCATTGGCCTTGAGCCTAGCCCAGTCCGCCCGCCGTTTCCTTCCCGCCGCCGCCGCGCCATAGTGGTTGCCAAGAGGAATCGCGGGAGGTGCAGGCGTGGCCCAGATCGGCAGTCCAATCGACGGTACTTCGGCGGAATACCGCGCCAACGCCGCCCGCATGCGGCAATTGACCGTGGAATTGCAGGCCCGTCGCGCCGAGGCCGCCTTCGGCGGCAACGCCAAGACGCGGGAACGTCATGTCGGCCGCGGCAAGCTTCTGCCGCGTGACCGGGTGATGAATTTGATCGATCCCGGCTCGCCCTTCCTCGAACTGTCGCCGCTCGCCGCCAACAACATGTATGACGACGCCATTCACGGTGCCGGGCTGATCACCGGCATCGGCCGCGTCGAGGGCCGCGAATGCATGATCGTCTGCAATGACTCGACGATCAAGGGCGGCACCTATTATCCGATGACGGTGAAGAAGCATCTGCGGGCGCAGGAGATCGCCCGCGAAAACCGGCTACCCTGCATTTATCTGGTGGACAGTGGCGGCGCCAATCTGCCGCACCAGACCGACGTCTTTCCCGATCGCGAGCATTTCGGCCGCATCTTTTATAATCAGGCGACCATGTCCGCGATGCGCATTCCGCAGATCGCCGTGGTGATGGGCTCATGCACCGCCGGCGGCGCCTATGTGCCGGCGATGTCGGACGAAAGCATCATCGTCAAGAACCAGGGCACCATCTTTCTCGGCGGCCCGCCGCTGGTGAAGGCGGCGACGGGGGAGGTGGTCAGCGCCGAGGATTTGGGCGGCGGCGATCTGCATGCGCGCCAGTCCGGCGTCGCCGATCATCTGGCGCAGGACGATCATCACGCACTCAGCCTCGCGCGCCGCATCGTCGCCAACCTGAACAGCAAGAAGCAGCCCGACATCGCGCTGTCCGTGCCGCGCGATCCGATGTTCGACATCAACGAGCTGGATGGCATCGTGCCGGTCGACCTGAAGAAGCAATACGATGTGCGCGAGGTCATCGCGCGGCTGGTCGACGGTTCCGAGTTCGACGAGTTCAAGCAGCTCTACGGCACAACGCTCGTCACCGGCTTTGCCCGCATCCACGGCATCCCGGTCGGCATTCTCGGCAATAACGGCATCCTGTTTTCGCAAAGCGCG
>CAITJJ010000082.1 GCA_903892675.1 uncultured Hyphomicrobiales bacterium
GCCTCGACCCGGCGACGCCGGCCGCGGCGATTGCCCGCGCCACGCGGCCCGACCAAGAGGTCATTGCCGCGCCGATCGCCGAACTGCCGGTGCTGCTGGCGCAAGCCGCGCTGCCGGGGCCGGTGCTGGTGATGATCGGGCGGGCGATGGAAAGCCTGGGCGACTCGCAACCGCAACGGATCGCCAGCACGGCCTAGGACTCCTCGGGCTCCTGCGCTAAACAGGAGCCCACGAGGAGTTTAATGGAAGGCAGTCAGCCTAAATCTCAGGTCAAGCCGCGCGCCGCCAGCCTGACGCGCGATCCCGAGCGTACGCGCGCGGCGATCCTGCGCGCCGCGACCGCCGAGATCACGGCCAAGGGGCTGACCGGCGCACGGGTCGACGCCATCGCGGCGCGGGCCGGCGTCAACAAGCGCATGCTCTATCACTATTTCGGCGACAAGCAGGGCCTCTATCTCGCCGTGCTCGAACACACTTACGCGGCGATCCGCGCCGCGGAAATCGGCCTCAACCTGACCGAACTCGATGCCGCCGCCGGCATGCGCAGACTGGTGCTGTTCACCTGGCAATATTTCATCGACCACCCGGAATTCTTAAGTCTGCTGGCGACAGAGAATATGAACCGGGCGGCTTATCTCAAGACCTCGAAACAAATCCGCACGCTGCATGCGCCGCTGGTCGGCATGATCGAGGTGCTGCTCAAGCGCGGCGCCGCAGAGAAGGTGTTCCGCGCCGGCATAGACCCGATCGAGCTTTACATCAGCATCGCCGCGCTCGGCTTCTTCTACATGTCGAACCGGCACACACTCTCGACCATCTTCGGCGAGAATCTCAGCGCGCCGGAACGGCTGGCGCGGCGCGGCGAACACATCGTTGAAGTCATCCTCGCTTTTCTGAAACCCACTAAATCCTGATCTTTTGCCCTCCGACGGGTCTTGACGGACCCCGGTCCGTCTCTGCATAGTAACCGTATAGTTACTTAACCGCGCCTGTAAGAGCGCCCGCTTAAAGCAATTTGGAGGACGGCTTCGTGGCAACCCGCAGATTAGGCATCGTGATGTACGGCATCACCGGACGCATGGGGCTCAACCAGCATCTGGTGCGCTCGATTGTGGCGATCCGCCAGCAGGGCGGCGTCCTGCTGCCGAATGGCGACCGCGTGATGCCAGATCCGATCCTGGTCGGCCGCAATGCCGAGAAGATCGCGGCGCTGGCCAGGCAGTACGGCATCGAACGCCACACCACCGACCTGACCGCGGCGCTTAACGATCCGAAGGACGAGGTATTCTTCGACGCGGCGACGACGCAAATGCGCGCCGATTTGATTATGCAGGCGATGCAAGCCGGCAAGCACATCTATTGTGAGAAGCCGGTCGCCGACACGCTCGACAAGGCGATCGCGGTCGCCAAATTCGCCAAGGCCAAGGGCCTGAAGAACGGCGTCGTGCAGGACAAGCTGTTCCTGCCCGGTCTGCGCAAGATCAAGATGCTGCGCGAGGCCGGCTTCTTCGGCCGCATGCTCTCGGTGCGCGGCGAATTCGGCTACTGGGTGTTTGAAGGCGACTGGGGCCAGCCGGCGCAGCGGCCGAGCTGGAATTACAAGAAGGCCGAGGGCGGTGGCATCATTCTCGATATGCTGTGCCATTGGCGCTACGTGCTCGACAATCTGTTCGGCAAGGTCGAGGCGGTAAGCTGCTTAGGGGCCACGCATATCCCCAAGCGCGTCGACGAAAACGGCAAGACCTATGAGGCCGACGCCGACGACGCGGCTTACGCGACGTTTCAGCTGGAAGGTGGCGTGATTGCCCACATGAACTCGTCATGGGCGGTGCGGGTGCAGCGCGACGACCTGGTGACGTTCCAGGTCGACGGCACGCACGGTTCCGCGGTCGCGGGCCTGACCAAATGCGTGACCCAGGCGCGGGTCAACACGCCGCGTCCCGTCTGGAATCCCGATGTGCCGCAGACGATGAACTTCGCGTCGCAGTGGGAGGAAGTGCCGGACAATGTCACCTACGAGAACGGCTTCAAGATTCAGTGGGAAGATTTCATTCGCCATGTCGTCGCCGACACGCCGTGGCATCACGGCCTGATCGAAGGCGTCAAGGGCGTGCAGCTCGCCGAACTGGGTTTGAAGAGTTGGGCCGAGCGCCGCTGGCTCGACGTGCCGGAAATCAAGATTTAGGGAGCAGGATAATGGCGACGCTTTCGCTTCCTCAGGCCGGCGGCAAATTCTCGGCCTACACGACGGGCGAGCCGATCCAGTTCCCGTCTAGAGCCGAAACCGCGCGCTTCAACCGCGTCGCTTACGCGGCCGCGCATGTCGTTGCCGATCCGCTGGCCGATAACGATCCCTGGCTTGATACCAATATCGACTGGGACAAGACGATCGCCTTCCGGCATTACCTGTGGGATCTGGGCTTTGGCGTCGCCGAGGCGATGGACACGGCGCAGCGCGGCGGCGGCCTTGATTGGAGCGCCGCCAAGCAACTCATCAAGCATGCGCTGGAAGCGGCCAAGTCCCGGCCAGATGCGAAAATATGCTGCGGCGTCGGCACCGATCATCTCGCGGTCAGCGATGACGTCACTATCGACGACATCATCCGAGCTTATGAAGAGCAGATCGAAGCCGTCGAAAGCATGGGCGGCCAGCTTATCGTCATGGCGTCGCGGGCGCTGGCGCGCGTGGCCAAGTCGCCGGCCGATTACGAGCGCGTTTATGGCCGTATTCTCCGCCAGGTGAAGGAGCCGGTGATCATTCATTGGCTCGGCGAAATGTTCGATCCGGCGCTGGCCGGCTATTGGGGTTCGATGGACCATTCAGTTGCGATGGAAACGTGCCTCGACATGATGCGGGATAACGCCGCCAAGATCGACGGCGTAAAGATTTCGCTTTTGTCGAAGAACAAGGAAATTGCCATGCGCCGCCGTCTGCCGCAGGGCGTACGCATGTATACCGGCGACGACTTCAACTACGCCGAATTGATCGCCGGCGACGAGCAGGGCTATTCCGACGCGCTGCTCGGCATTTTCGACGCCATTGCGCCGGCAGCATCCGCCGGCCTGGCGAAATTGTCGAAGGGCGACCTGCAGGGCTTCCACGGCATCATGGAGCCGACGGTGCCGCTGTCGCGCCATATCTTCAAGGCGCCGACGCGCTTCTACAAGACCGGCGTCGTGTTCCTTGCGTGGCTCAATGGCCTGCAGGACCACTTCATCATGGTCGGCGGGCAGGAGAGTGCGCGTTCGATCCTGCATCTCACGGAGTTATTCCGCCTCGCCGACAGAGCGCGCGTGCTGCACGATCCGGATCTGGCGGCATCGCGCATGAGCAAGCTGCTTGGCGTGCACGGGCTGGCGTAACGCTAGAGTTCGCCGGTCTGCGCGTTGAAGTGCTTGCGAATGGTCTGCGACAATTCGACAAAGGCCGGGTCCGCCAGCATGTCGAGCGTGCGCGGTTTGGCCAGCGGCACCTCGTAGACAGCGGCGATGGCGCCGGGCCGGTCGGTCATCACCAGAATGCGGTCGGCCAGGAACACCGCTTCCGGAATCGAATGGGTGATCAGTAGCACGGTCTTGCGCGTCTCGCGCTGGATACGCTGCAACTCGACATTCATGCGCTCGCGCGTCATGGCGTCGAGTGCGCCGAACGGCTCGTCCATCAGCACGATCTTCGGGTCGTGCACCAGGGCGCGGCAGATCGAGGCACGCTGCTGCATGCCGCCGGACAATTGCCAGGGATATTTGTTCTCGAAACCTTCGAGTCCGACCATCTTCAACAGCGCATGGGCGCGCGCCTCGTATTTCTCGCGCGGCAGCCTTTTCACCTCGACCGGCATCATCACGTTTTTGAACACGCTGCGCCACGGCAGCAGCATCGAGGTCTGGAACACGATGCCGACGTCGCCATGCGGCTTGGTGATGACGCGGCCTTCGATTTTGATCTCGCCGGAGGAAGGCGGCAGCAGGCCGGCGATCATCTTCAGCAACGTCGTCTTGCCGCAGCCGGACGGGCCGACCACGACGACGAATTCGCCGTCGGCGATCTCGAAGTCGATCGGCCGCAACGACGGTACATCGCCGTCGCGCGTCCGATAGGTTTTCGAAACGGCCTTGCCTTCGATAATCACGGACCGCGCCGCCTCGGAGGAGGCGGCGCGGTTGTCTCGCTTCAGTGGGGTGACGTTATTTGTCACTGACCTGTCTCTTTTATTGAGTGCTTACAAGCCCGCTTTGGGCAGGTAGTCGTTGGTGTAATAGGTCTTCACGTCGGCCTTGGCCTTGGCGTCGAGGCCACCATATTCGACCATGACGTCGACCGTCTCGGCGACATTCTTGTCGCTGACGCGCAACGGTTGCTTCGAGGCGCCGGCCGGATCCTTGTAGAGCGGAATGGTCAGTTCAAAGCCCTGCGTCAGGGTTTCGATCTTGCCGCCCTTCGGGTTGGCGTTGAGGATCGCCTGCGCCGCGTCCTTCGGATGCTTGGAGGCTTCCTCGAGCGACTTGACGCTGGCCGCCATGAAGCGGCGCACCAGGTCTTCGTTCGCTTTGAGGTACTCGGTGTTGGTGATGACCCCCGACGAGATCAGGTTGATGCCGTAATCCGAAAACTTTATCGGATAGACGTCCTTGCCGGTGGCGTCCTTGATCTTCATCGACTGGTCCATGACATAGCCGAGCAGGAGATCGGCCTGACCGTTGATCACCGCGTTGAGCTTGGTCACTGCGTCGCCCGAGACGGTCTTGAAGTCGGTTTCCTTCAGGCCGGTCTTCTTCAGGAACAAGGGCCAGATCTGCGACATCGAATCGCCCGGCGTAGTGGCGACCGTCTTGCCCTTGATGTCTTCGGCCTTCTTGATGTTCTTGTCGGCAAAACCCATCGCCGACATCGGGTTGGTCTGCAGCGCGACGCCGACGGCGACGACCGGCGCGCCCTTGACGGCGGCCCGCATCATCGTCGGCACGTCGACATAGCCGAACTCCACGGTCTTGGCGGCGACCACATTGGTCACCGTGGCCGAACCGCGGCCTTCCTGGATTTCCAAATCGATGCCGTTGGCGGCATAGAAGCCTTTTTCCTTGCCGTAATAGAACGGCGCATGCTCGCCATAGACGTACCAGTTGAGCATCAACGTGACCTTGTCGGCGGCCAGCGCGGGTCCGGCGATAAGGATCGCTCCGAGCGTAACAATCAATCGCAACATGGTTCTCTCCCTGTGGTTTTATAGTTAGGCGGCGACGATAAAATCCTGGCGCTGGCTGGCGTGCCACGGAATGGCGAAGCGTTCGATCAAGTCGAGGATCCAGAACAGGATCACGCCGATCAGCGACAGCACGACGAGCGCGGCGAACATGGTCGGCAGTTCGAAATTGCCGATTGAGCGTTGCAGCACGAAGCCGAGGCCCGAGTTCGAGCCGACGAATTCGCCGACCACGGCGCCGACGACGGCGAGCGTGATCGACACCTTCAGGCCGGAGAAAATCGCCGGCATTGCGTGCGGCAATCTTACCATGTGGAATATCTGCAGGCGATTGGCTTCCATGGCGCGCGCAAGATCGAGCATGTCCGGCTCGACCGACTTGAAGCCCTGCACAGCCGACACCACGACCGGGAAGAAGCCGAGGAGGAAAGCTGCCAATACTTTGGGCACCATGCCGAAGCCGAACCAGACCACGAACAAAGGCGCGATGGCGATCTTCGGAATCGACTGCGAAAACACCAGCAGCGGATAGACGTAGCTTTCGACCGTGCGTGAGCCGACGATCAGCATGGCCATCGGGATGCCGAACAGGGCCGAAAGAATAAAGCCCTGCACCGTGGCGGCGGTGGTCGGCACCGCCTGCGCCAGCAGCATCGGCCAGTCGGCCCACAAAGTCGCGATGACGTCGGCGGGTTTGGGCACCTGATAGGGCGGGATGCGGAACAGGCGGATCGCCAGGTCCCAGAAAACGACCAATAACACAAGAAATATCAACGGCTTGATCCAGTCAGCCTGGAGCAGCTTTTGCCATCCTGGTTTAGGGTCGGCCATCGCATCCTCCCGGCCCGGCGTCTTGCAGTGCGCCAGTGCCACATGTAACCATTTGGTTATTTAAGGAGGTGTGCGCGGTGGGGTCAAGTCAACAAGACGCGGCGAAAGCACGCCTTTCGGCCTATGCCGGGTCGCCCCGGCGGGGCCACGCATGATCAATTCCGCGGCACAACTGCGCCTGATCGGCGCCGAACTCTACGAACGGCCGGTGAAACTGCGGCTGCCGTTCCGCTTTGGCGTCGTCACGTTACGCGAGGCGCCGCAGCTGTTCGTGCGCGCGCGTGTGCGCATGGCCGATGGCCGCGACGGCGAGGGCGTGTCGGCTGAACTGCTGGTGCCGAAATGGTTCGACAAGTCGCCGGAGCTTTCCAACGACGACAATTTCAATCAGTTGCGGCGCGCGGTGGCGATCGCGCTGCGGCACATGACCGGCGTTGGCGAACAGACTGCCTTCGGCATCACCGCCGCCGCCAATGCAGGCCATCGCGCCGAATGTTCGGCGAATGGCCTCAACGGGCTGGTGGCATCGTTCGGCATGGCTTTGATCGAGCGAGCGATCATCGACGCGCTGGGCCGTCTCGATGGCGTGCCTGCCGCCGCGCTGGTGCGCGACAACCGCCTCGGCATTGACGCCCGATTGACCCCCGATCTCGCCGGCTTCGATCTCAATAGATTCCTCAGCGGCATAAAGCCTGCCGGGACAATTTTCGCACGCCACACCGTCGGTCTTGTTGACGCCATCACCCGCGCCGATACGCAAGGCAAGCGCCTCGACGACGGATTGCCGGAAAGTCTGGAAGAAGTCATCGCCGCCTATGGCCATGTCTATTTCAAGCTCAAGGTCGGCGGCAATGCCGACGCCGATATCGAGCGCTTGGCGCAGATCGCCGCCGTGCTCGATCGCGCCAGTGCGCCTTACAAGGCGACGCTCGACGGCAACGAGCAATATGAGAACGTCGATGCAGTGCTGGAGTTATGGCGGCGCATTGGCGAGGACAAAAGACTGGCGCGATTGAAGGCTTCACTCTTGCTGATCGAGCAGCCGATCACGCGCGCGCAGGCTTTGAGCAAGCCGGTGCATGCTCTGGCGCGGGATATCGCTGTCGAGATCGACGAATCGGATTCCGATTACGACGTGTTTCCGCGCGCCCGCGCGCTCGGCTATCACGGCATTTCGTCGAAGTCCTGCAAGGGCTTTTACCGGGCGCTGCTCAACAGCGCCCGCGTCGCGCAGTACAATGAGCAGCACGGCGGCGGCTTCGTCATGTCGGCGGAAGATCTCACCACCCAGGGCGGCATTGCCGTGCAGCAGGATTTGTTGCTGGCCTCGTTGGTCGGCGCGATCCATGTCGAGCGCAACGGTCATCACTATGTCGACGGCATGGCCGGTGCGCCGCCGGCCGAGCAGGAAGCCTGGCTCGCCGCGCATAACGATGTCTATCGCCGCGCCGGCAACGGCCGCGCCCGGCTCGATATCCGCGACGGCATGGTGTCGCTGCGAACGATCGCGCAGGCGAATGGGCTCGGCAGCGCCGTTTTGCCCGACTGGATGTCAATGAACCCGAGCCCGAACGCGGAGTGACGATGCGAACCGAAGGCCTTTCGATCAACCTGGCCACCGTGCGCCAGCAGTGGAATCTCGTCGAGGCGGTCGAGGCCTGTGCGCGGCACGGGATCACTTGTATCGATCCGTGGCGCGATCAGGTGGCGGCGGTCGGACTCGATACTGCGGTTAAAGTCATCAAGGACAACGGCATGCGTGTCTCCGGCTATTGCCGCGGCGGCATGTTTCCAGCGGCCGATGCGGCGGGGCGTCAGGCGGCGATCGACGACAACAAGCGCGCCGTCGACGAGGCGGCGGCGCTCGGCGCCGAATGTCTGGTGCTGGTGGTCGGCGGCCTGCCGAAAGGTTCGCGCGACATCGGCGCGGCACGGCAAATGGTGCTCGACGGCATGGCAGCGCTTCTGCCGCATGCGCGCGCCAGCAAGATGCCGCTGGCGATCGAGCCGCTGCATCCGATGTATGCCGGCGACCGCGCCTGCGTGAATACGCTCAAGCAGGCGCTCGATATGGCCGGGCACTTAGGTGATGATGTCGGTGTCGCCATCGATGCCTACCATGTCTGGTGGGACCCGGACCTGGAAGCGCAGATCGCGCGGGCGGGACGCGAAAACCGCATCCTCGGCTACCACATCTGCGACTGGCTGGTGCCGACCAAGGACCTGTTGCTCGACCGAGGCATGCCGGGCGATGGGGTCATCGACCTGCCACGCATCCGCGGCTGGATCGAAAAGGCCGGCTACACGGGCCACACCGAAATCGAGATTTTCTCGGCCAAGGACTGGTGGACGAGGCCAGGCGACGAGGTGCTGAAGACCTGCATCGCGCGCTATAACGACACCTTCGCAGCCCAGGCTGGTAAAGCCGCCGAAACGCGCTAAAAGGGCCTTTAGCGGCGCTCGTAGCTCAGCTGGATAGAGCATCGGACTTCGAATCCGAGGGTCGGGAGTTCGAATCTCTCCGAGCGCGCCATTCCACCGGTATGGCCGGGCATTAACGCTGCGGCATGGAATAGCCGCGATTTGGCAGCAAATCGCCCTTTCCGGCGCAATATTGGCCCTGACGATTGGCGCTTTTGCTTGTTCTGGTCTAAAGCATCCCCACATCACCCAATTCGTCGTTTATCGCGGTGGCGCCGATGCGCTGCCGTGCCCGGCGCTTCCATTCGGTTCGTTTTACCCGTTCAAAAGCGGCCGCCAGCCCAAGGTCTGACATCTCGTGACATTCTTGCCGACAAGCCCGCAGCTCGACCGCGCCCTGGTTGAGCGCAATTACAATGAGCCGACACCGGTGCAAACAGCGGTGCTCGCTGACAGCGCAAGCGGCCGCGATCTTCTGGTTTCGGCGCAGACCGGCTCGGGCAAGACCGTCGCTTATGGCCTGGCAATCGGCAAAAACCTGCTCGGCGACAGCGGCCGCTTCGCACATGGCGCCAAACCGCTGGCTCTGGTCGTCGCGCCGACGCGCGAACTGGCCTTGCAGGTGCAGCGCGAATTGACCTGGCTCTATCAATATACCGGTGCGCGCGTCGTCTCCTGTGTCGGCGGCATGGACCCGCGGCGCGAGCAGCGCGAACTGGCAGACGGCGCTCACATTGTCGTCGGTACGCCGGGGCGTCTCTGCGACCATCTTCGGCGCAACCGTCTCGATGTATCGGAACTCAAAGCCGTCGTGCTGGATGAGGCCGACGAGATGCTCGATCTCGGTTTCCGCGAGGATCTCGAAGCCATCCTCAAGACCATGCCGGAAGAACGCCGCACCTTGATGTTCTCGGCGACCTTGCCGCGCGGCATCGTCGCGCTGGCCAGGCAATATCAGAAAAACGCGGTGCGCATCGAAGTGGCGGGCGATGAAGGCGGCCATGCCGATATCGAATATCGCGCCATTCGCGTCGCGACGCACGACATCGAGCACGCGGTCGTCAACGTGCTGCGCTATTACGAGTCGCCGAGCGCCATCGTGTTCTGCAACACGCGCAATGCGGTCAATCATTTGCAGGCGGCGCTGCTGGAGCGCGGCTTCTCGGTGGTGGCGCTGTCCGGCGAACTGTCGCAGAACGAACGCACTCACGCGCTGCAATCGCTGCGCGATGGCCGTTCGCGCATTTGCGTCGCCACCGATGTCGCCGCGCGCGGCATCGATCTGCCCAATCTCGGCCTCGTCATCCATTCCGATTTGCCGAACGATTCGGAAGTGCTGCAGCATCGCTCCGGCCGCACCGGCCGCGCCGGCAAAAAGGGCGTTAGCGTCATGCTGGTGCCGCCGGCGCGACGGCGCAAGGCTGAGATATTGTTGAAGAACGCCGGCATCGAGGCAGTCTGGGGCACCACGCCGCAAGCCGAGGAAATCCGCCTTCTCGATCAGCAGCGGATGATGCAGGATTCGCTTTTTACTGAGGAGCCTACCGAGGATGATCTGACGTTGGCGCGCGCACTTCTCGCCGAACGGACGCCGGAGGCAATTGCCTCGGCGCTGGCGCGGCTGTATCGCGCGCGTCTACCGGCGCCGGAAGATATCCTCGATCCGGGCCAGGATCGCTTTCAGGATCGCTTTGCCGAGCGCAACGATCGCAGCCATCAACGTAACCTTGGCCGCGACAGCCGCTCGTCACGCGGTGACGACAATTATGTGCCGCAAGATCGTCAAGAGCGCAGCGAGCGCAAACCGCGCGCCCGCGAAACTCTGCCGGGCGGCAGCGTCTGGTTTCGCGTGTCCGCCGGCAAGCAGAAAAAGGCCGAAGCGCGCTGGCTGCTGCCGATGATCTGCCGCCGCGGCGGAGTCAACAAGGACGAGATCGGCGCGATCCGGATTTACGAAGACCATTCGGAATTCGAAATCGCCAAGGACGCGGTCGACAAATTCACCACCAAGATCCAGCGCCCCGATAAAGAGCAGCACGTTATTACCGCCTTGCCGAACGGTCCGCAGGGCGAGGGCGCGCCGGTCAAAGCGAGCCCGCCGCCCTTCGTGCCCAAGGTTGAAGCAAAGGTTGAACCAAAGATTGAATCACCGGCGGAAACCAAGCCGGTGCTGGTCGACCGGCCTCGTTTCGAAAAAAAGCCCTATCTCGGCAACAAGCCGCGTTTCGACAAGAAGCCGGACTACGACAAGAAAAAGCCGGACTATGCCAAGAAGCGCGAATTCGGCATCAAGCCGGGCTTCGAGAAGAAGCCCTATGCCGGCAAAAAGACGCACTATGACCACAAGCCGCCAACCGACAGCGCGCCGCGCCGTGACGACAGCAAACCGGCATTCACCAAGCGCGATGACGGCAAACCGCATTTTTCCAAGGGCAACACCTTCGCCAAGCACAAAGGCCCGAAGAAAAACAAGAAGCCGAAGCATCGGCCCAACCCGATGATCACCGATACGCCCTAAACCTGTTCGGCGTTGAGATAAGCGAGCCGGGCGCCGCAAAAGGCGCAGACCAGCCCGAGCGCCAGCGCGGTCAGGCCGGCGATGACGTCAAGGGTGCCGCCGAGATTGCCGCTCTTGCTCATGATGCCACCGGCGGTGGCGACCGCGAATACCACCGCGATCAGGAAACGTTGCGCCAGCCGGAACACGAAATCGCGTTCGCGCGCCGCCGCGATCAGATAGGCGCCGGTGCCCCAGCCGCCGCCGAAACCGGCGCCGGCAATCGCCCACCAGGCCAGCGCCGAGGCGACCTGCTGCCGGTGCCCGGCCGCGGCGTCGCGCAGAACCGTATCGAGCCCCGCGCCGAAAACCGTGAGGGCAATATGTACCGCCAGCGCCGCGAACACGCCGGAGGCAATCGCGGTGGCATAATGCAGGCGGCGGAGGGTATCGGCTTCCATGGCGTGGGGTCCAAACGGCAACGGCGGCGAAAAGCCGCCGCCGCTGGACAATAGCCGATGATGTAAACCGTTGCGAACCGCGTCGGAAAATCCCGCCGGACCGGCGGATCAGCGCGCGGCGTGCTGCAACAGTTCCTCGAATTCACGCTCCAGCGCGTCGAGCGCGGCGCGCCGTGCCGGCGTCAGCAGGCTTTTTTCGTTCGGCCGGTCTTGTACGTTACGCTGGTCGGACTGAGTGGCTGGATAGTCGCTCGTCTCCAAGCGCATGCTTTTTCCCCCGAATCAGGCCCTGGACGCTCAATGGGTATCTGAGTCGGGTGGCATCGAACTACCTGTGGATAACCCGGCGGCAGCGATTGATTTGGCGTGTTGCATTTCAGCGACAATGCGCGCCGCGGCCGCCGAAAGTGAGTCGCATCAAGACCTTAGTGGCTGGCGTGAAAATCAGCCCTCGCCGATCTCCTTCAAAATCTCCGCCGTATGCTCGCCGAGCCGCGGCGATGGCCGTTCGCTCGCGGCGCGCCAGCCGTCGATGACGATCGGCGTGCGCACGCCGGGGATTGTGCCGCCCTTGGCGGCGGCGCTCGGCAGGTCGAGCTTCATGCCGCGAAATTTCACCTGCTTATCGTTGAACACCTGCTCGAGATTGTTGATCGGGCCCGCCGGCACCTTCTGCTCCTCCAGTTTGGCGAGCAGATCGTCACGTTTCATCTTTGCAGTCAGCGCCGACAACTTTGGCACCAGCTCGCCTCGATGCTTCAGGCGCCCAACATTGTCTTTGTATTCGGGATTGTTTGCGAGGTCCCCGGCGCCGAGGACATGACAGAATTTGACGTATTGATTGTCGTTGCCCGTGGCGACGATGATATGGCCGTCGGCGGTCGGGAATTCCTGATACGGCACGATGTTGGGGTGCGAATTGCCGATGCGTTGCGGCAGGTCGCCGGACACCAGGTAATTCAACGCCTGATTGGCGAGCACGCCGACGGTCGAGTCGACCAGCGCGGTATCGACATAGCAACCCTTGCCGGTCTTCTCGCGCTCGACCAAGGCCGCCAGAATACCGATTACCGAATAGCACCCCGTGAACACGTCGGAGATGGCGACGCCGACGCGGGTCGGTGGGCCGCCCGCCATGCCGGTCAGGTCCATCAGGCCGCCCATTCCCTGCGCCATCAGGTCGTAGCCCGCGCGTGTGGCATTCGGGCCGTCCTGGCCGAAGCCGGTGACCGAGCAATAGATCAGCCGCGGAAATTCCTTCGACAGGCTTTTGTAGTCGAGGCCGAATTTGGCCAAGCCACCTACTTTGAAGTTTTCGATCAGGATGTCGGACTTGGCGGCGAGCTTGCGGACGATGCGCTGACCTTCCGGGTCTTCGAAATCGAGTTCGATCGAACGCTTGCCGCGATTGGCGGCATGGAAATAGGCGGCGCCGAGATTGCCGCCGTCGGCGGCTTCCACGAAGGGCGGGCCCCAGCCGCGGGTGTCGTCGCCGGCGCCCTTGCGCTCGACCTTGATGACGTCGGCACCGAGATCGGCCAAGGTCTGCCCGGCCCAGGGACCGGCCAGAATGCGGGCGAGTTCGAGGACGCGGATTCCGGCGAGGGGTTTAGGCATGGATTTTCCTTGCGGCTTCTTTAGCAGCGCTTATTGAAGGTTTTATAGGGGCGCCCCTTAATGCACCGCAAAAAAGCGCGCGATCCCGGCGTCCTTATACCTTGAAGCGCGGATCGAGGAAGTCCCGCAGGCTGTCGCCAAACAGGTTGAAAGCGAACACCGCCAGGCTGATCGCCACGCCCGGAAACAGGATCATCCAGGGCGCCTGCCGGTAGAAGTCGGCGGCATTGCCAGACAGCATCAGGCCCCAGGCGGCGGTCGGCTCGGTGACGCCGAGGCCGAGGAACGACAGCGAGGCCTCCGCCAGGATCGCCTGGGCGATGAAGGCAGTCAGCATGATCAGGTAGGGCGCCACCACGTTCGGCGCCATATGACGGAAAATGATCCGGGTATGCGAATAGCCGGCGGCGCGCGCCGCGGCGATATAGGGCGCGACCCGCACCGACAGCGCAGCCGCGCGCACCACGCGGGCGACGCGCGGCAGGATCGGTATGGCGATGGCGACAATCAGATTGATGTCGACGCCGCCGACGGAGAATTTGCGGAACGCCGCCACCACCACCAGCGCCAGCACGATCAGTGGGAAGGCCAGCAGCACGTCGACGAAACGCTGGATCCAGGCGTCGATTCTGCCGCCGAAATAAGCCGACGCGATGCCGAGAATGGCGCCGAGCGACGAGCCGACGAATGACGAGGTGAAGCCGATCACCAGCGCCGTGCGCGCGCCATAGATCAAGCGCGAGCAGATATCGCGGCCATAGGCGTCGGTGCCGCACCAGTGGTCTGCCGAGGGCGGGGCCAGAAGCGACGCGAAATCGATGGTCAAGGGATCGTAGGGCGCGACCAGCGAAGAGAAGATGCCGGCAAACATCATGGCGAAGATGATGAGGAAACTCGCGGCGCCGAGCGGCTGCTGGCGGCAAAAGTCGACAAATTTGCTCGGCTGACGCGACGGCGCGGCCGCGCTCGCGGGGACAAGGGGAAGTGTCGGGTCGGCTATCGTCATGAATTGTACCGGATGCGCGGGTCGAAGACGGCGTAAAGCAGGTCGATGGCCAGATTGACGAACACGTAGAACGCGGCGATCAGCATGACCATGCCCTGGATCAGCGTGAAGTCGTTGCGCGACACGCTCTGGACGAACAACTGGCCGATGCCGTTGAGGTTGAACACCTGCTCGGTGACCACAAGGCCGCCGATCAGGAAGGTGAATTCCAGGCCGATGACGGTGATCGCCGGCAACAAGGCGTTGCGCAAGGCGTGGCGCGAGACGACGAGCTTCTCGTAGACGCCCTTGGCGCGCGCGGTGCGGATGTAGTCTTCGTTCATCACTTCGAGCAACGATGAACGAATCATGCGCGCCACCACGGCGCAATATCTGTAGCCGACCGCCAGCGCCGGCCAGATCAACTGCGTCAGGTTGGCGACCGGATCGACATAGATCGGCGTGAAGGTAATCGGCGGCAGCCAGTTGAACAGGCTGAGCAGCGACAGCATGATGATCATGCCAAACCAGAACGACGGTATGGACAGGCCGCCTATGGTCACCAGGCGCACTGTGTAGTCGATCCACGATCCGCGGAACAATGCGGCGGCAGTGCCCATGGGAATAGCGAGCAGCACGGCGATGATGGTCGCCATGATGGCGACCTGCAATGACAGCTCCAGCCGGCCGGCGATTTCGGTGACTACCGGCCGCTCGGTCCACATCGAGTTGCCGAAGTCGAGCTTCGCCATATCGACCATCCAGGTGCCGAACTGATTGATCAGCGGACGATCAAGGCCGAGGCGCTTGCGCTCCAGCTCGATGGTTTCCTGCGTGACCGTGCCGCCGTCGCCGCGCAGCTTGATCTCGACGATATCGCCCGGGACGATCCGCAACAGAAAAAACACGAGCACCGCGACCCCGACCAAGGTCGGGATCATCAGCAGGATGCGGTTGATGGAGTAGCGAAGCATGCTATGCCTTTGCGCCCTCTCCCCGCAAAAAGCGGGGAGAGGAAAGTGAGGTGGTTGTTTACGTGTTCATCCAGACGTCTTCGAGCTGCTGGCCGAGGTTGTGGCTCGGCGACATTTTCCAGCCCATCAGCGTTTTGTGCGTCGGCACGATGCGGTGCCACCATAACAAGGGCTGCTGATAGCCCTGCTCGAACACGCGCTTCTCGAAGGCGCGGATCATCGCCTTGCGCTTTTCCGGATCGCGCTCGCGCAGATGATCGTCATAAATCTTGTCGAGCGTTTCGTCCTTCGAGCGCGACCGGTTTTCCGGCGAACGGCCGATCGACAGATACTTGGCAAGGCCGAGGCTCGAATCGTCCATGAACAGGTTGGAGAAATCGATCGCCACGTCATGGTTGCCGGCGTTCATGGTCGCGAGGTAAGCGCCGGTGTCGGACTGCTTGTGTTCGACTTCGACCCCGATCTGCCGCCACTGATCGACGAGGAAAATGCCGGCCGGTGTATAGGGCATCGCCAGGTTGCGGTTCCACAAGGTGAACTTCAGGTTCTCGTGGCCCGCTTCCTTCAGGAGTTTCTTGGCTTCCTCGCGGGATTTCTTGATGTCCTTCGAGAAGCCCGGCAGTTTGACCAGTTCCGATTCCGGCGTTGCGAATGGCGAGCCGGGGCGAATGACGCCGCCGACCGAGCGCAAGGTCGAAATCTTGGAGAGGCCGACGCTGCCGCCCCAGCGGTCGATCGCCATCAGCAATGCGCGACGAACCCGCACGTCGTCGAACGGCTTCTTGTCGACGTTGAAGCAAACCAGCAGGTTGAGCGTCCAGCTCGACTCCTCGATACGGATCTTGTCGCCCATGGTCTGCACCAGGCGGTCGCGCTCGGCCGGCGAGATGCCGCGGAATTCGCCGAGTACCTGGCCGCCTTGCACGGCATTGAGCATCGCCGCCGCCTGAAGCGTGAAGATGCCCTTGAAGCCGTCCAGATAGGGAAAGCCCTTCTTGAAGTAGGCGTCGTTCTTCTTGCCGGCGACGTGACTGCCTTTGACGTGTTCGACGAAGATGAACGGCCCGGTACCGTTGATCTTGGTGCGCGGGCCGGCAGGATTCTCGGCAAGGTCCTTGGCCGAGTAGATGACATTCCAGGGCGACGCGAAGTGTTCGAGCATCGATGCATTCACCGCCTTCATCTTGAAGATGACGGTGAGCGGGTCCGGCGTTTCGATCGAGCCGATATCGGCGAAGGTCGCCTGGCGCGTCGACACCACACCCGTTGGCGGGTTGCGCATGCGGTCGTAGGTCGCCTTGACGTCGGCGGAAGTGAGCGGCGTGCCATCGTGAAAATTGACGTTCGGCGTCAGCTTGAACGTATAGGTCATGAGATCGGGCGCAACCGTGTACGACGTCGTCAAATCGTTCTCGACGGCCGGAAATTTCGACAGGTTGAAGCGCAGCAGCGTCGAATAGAACGGCGCGGCGAAATGCAGCGTGGCGTAGGTGTCGCTGCCGGCCGGATCGTAATGCGGCGCCTCGGCGCTGATCGCGAAGTTGAGAACGCCGCCGCGCTTGACGTTCGGCGCCTGCGCATTGGCCTTGGTGAAATCCCAATCGAACCCGCTCACGCCGAGAGCCAGCGCTCCCGCCGTCCCTTGCAAGGCCGTCCTTCTGGAAATCTTCATGGTGTCTCCTCCTCTATGTGCTCTTATTGAACGTCTTGAGCGTTGTCTTAGACTTTTATGCAGGCGGCAAAGTGCCCGGGCCGTTTTTCCTCGAGCGGCGGAACGACCTCGCGGCACTCCTGGCTCGCCAGCGGACAGCGGGTATTAAAGACGCATCCGGAGGGCGGCGCCAGATGGCTCGGCAGCTCGCCCTTGATCAGGCGCGGCTCGCGCAGCTTTTCCAGCGTCGGATCCGGCACGGGAGCGGCGTCGAGCAATACTTTCGTATAAGGATGCAGGGACTCGCTGTAGATGACGTCGCGGTCGGCGATTTCCATGACCCGGCCGAAATACATCACCACGACGCGTGCCGAGATATGGCGAACCACCGCGAGGTCGTGGGCGATGAACAGGAATGCCAGCCGGAATTTGCGCTGTAGTTCTTCGAGCAGATTGATGATCTGGCCCTGGATCGAGACGTCGAGCGCCGATACCGCCTCGTCGCAAACGATGAAAGACGGCTCCATCGCCAAGGCACGAGCGATGCCGACGCGCTGACGTTGCCCGCCGGATAGCTGATGCGGATAGCGCTCCGCCATTTCCGGACGAAGGCCGACATGGCCGAGCAACTCGGTGACGCGCGCATCGTTCTCTTTGCGGCCGGAGACGATTTTGTAGACGTGCAACGGCTCGCCGATGATCTGACCCACGGTCATGCGCGGGTTGAGCGACGAATACGGGTCCTGGAAAATGACCTGGACCTTCCGCCGCATCGCCTTGAGCTCGGCGGCCGAAGCCGTCGACAGATTGACGCCTTCAAAGTGGATTTCACCGGCCGAGGGCTCCTCGAGCCGCAGGATCAGCCGGCCGACTGTGGTTTTGCCGCAGCCGGATTCGCCGACCAGACCGAGCGTTTCGCCGGGGAAGATGTCGAACGAAACGTCCTCGACGGCGCGCACGGTGCCGCCGGCGCTGCGCAGCCCGCCGGACACCGAGAAATGTTTGGTCAGATGCTGCACCGACAAAACCGGCGCTTCGGTATTGGCGGCGAAGTTTAAGCCCGCGCCGCCGAGGCTGGCCCAGACGATCTTGCCCTCGGCGATTTCGGCATGCCGGTGGCAGCGCGACAGGCTGCCGGTATCGGTCGGATAAAGCGGCGGCTCCTGATCGCAAACCGCGATTCGAAATGGACAGCGCGGCGCGAAGCGGCAGGCGGTCGTGACATTGGCGAGATTGGGCGGCAGGCCTTCGATAGTTTCCAGCTTGCTGCCGCGCGGACGGTCGAGCCGGGGCACCGAGCGCAGCAGACCCATCGTGTAGGGGTGGCGCGGCTTGTGAAACAGCTGCTCGGCCGGGCCCTGCTCGGCGACGCGCGCGGCATACATGACGATGACGCGGTCGGCATAGCGCGCGACCACGCCGAGATTATGCGTGATAATGACCAGCGCGATATTGAGCTTGCGCGACAGGTTCTTCATCAGCTCGAGGATCTGCGCCTGAATCGTCACGTCGAGCGCGGTGGTCGGCTCGTCGGCGATGATCAGTTTCGGATTGCAGGCAAGCCCGATGGCGATCATCACGCGCTGGCGCATGCCGCCGGAGAATTGATGCGGGTACTGGTCGAGCCGGCGTTCCGGGTCGGTGATGCCAACGAGGTGCAGCAGTTCGATGGCGCGTGCCTGCGCCTGCTCCTCGGTCATGCCGAGGTGAATGAGCAGCGGCTCCTTGATCTGCAGCCCGATGGTCAGGATCGGGTTGAGCGAGGTCATAGGCTCCTGGAAGATCATCGAGATGTCGCGGCCGCGAATGGCGCGCATCTCATCGTCGTCGAGGTCGAGCAGGTTGCGGCCGTCGAACATGACGCGGCCTTGCGGAATTTTGCCGGTCAGGCGCGGCAGCAGCCGCATGATCGACAGCGCGGTCACGGACTTGCCCGAGCCCGACTCGCCGACGATGGCGACCACTTCGCCGCGGTCGACCGAAAAGCTGACGCCCTCGACCGCGCGGACGATGCCGCGCGAGGTGTGAAACTGGGTGTGCAAATCCTCGACTTGCAGCAGCGGCGCAGCCACCTTCTGCTGCGCGGCCGATTGTCCGCGCACGTCTTTATCGGCATCAACGACGGTCAAGCCTTCATCCCTCTCAAAAGCACTGCGAGAACACCCGTTTAGGCTGTTCCCGTCCTCCCGGGCGGCAGAATGCTGTGCGCGTGTTCATCGCGCAAGTCTGGTGATTGGTCGCAGCCGGACTTCTTTCCGGCCGGCCGGAACCCCGGCTCGTGGTAATTTGTTGTGGTGAAATAGCAGGCAGTGCGATTGCGTCCACAGTAGGATGTCGCAGGGCCGGCTTTTGTGCATATTTGGTGCGGCGCGATACCGGGACTGCGCCGCTTCGGGGACCGAATGAACACCTCTTTCTTCGGCGAATTGCTGCAAACCATCTCGGAGCGCGGCCGCGCGCTGCTGGACCGCGGCCGCGACCGGCGCGGCAATCCCGCGGCACGATCGGAAAACCTGATCGGGCTATGCGAAGATTTGCTCTCCGGCCGCGGTGAGGCTTCCGGGGTGGCGCTGGCGCGGGAAATCCTCGGCCACTATGCCGATCTTACCATCGGACCGCGCATCGCCTTTTTCGAGTCGCTGGCGCAGCGCTTCGGGACCGATCCCGAGCGCATGGAAGATGCCATCGCGGCCTGGCGGGCGCAGCCGTCCGACACAACCGCGGCCGACGTCCACGCCGCGTCCGAGCCGCGCCGGCAGGAGCTTTTCCGTCGCCTCAATCTTGCTCCCGGCGGCACCCAGGCACTGGTGCGCATGCGCGAGCAATTATTGGACGTGATCGGCAAACGCGAAGACCTCACCGCGGTCAATGACGATTTTGTGCACCTGTTCTCGTCCTGGTTTAATCGCGGCTTTCTGGTGCTGCGGCGGATCGACTGGTCGACACCGGCGATCGTGCTGGAAAAGATCATTCGTTACGAGGCGGTCCACGAAATTCGTGGCTGGGACGACCTGCGCCGCCGCATCGATCCGCCGGATCGGCGCTGCTTCGCGTTCTTTCATCCAGCGCTGATCGACGAACCGTTGATCTTCGTTGAGGTGGCTCTCGAACGGGAGATTCCGGGCGCGATCGCGCCGATCCTGGCCAGTGGACGGGTGGATTTCGTGCCGTTGGAGAAGGCGCGCGTTGCGGTGTTCTATTCGATCTCCAATTGCCAGCGCGGCCTTGCCGGCGTGTCGTTCGGCAGCTTCCTGATCAAGCAGGTGGTCGAGGAGATCTGCCGCGAATTGCCGAAGCTTTCGACGTTCGTGACGTTGTCGCCGGTGCCGAACTTTGCGCGCTGGCTGTCACACGAGCTTAAGGCGGAAAATTCGCCGGTCATCGCCGAAGCCGACCGTGCCGTGCTGTCGCTGATGGAGCGCCCGCATTGGTGGACCGATCCGGAAATTTTCTCGAAACTTGAAGACCCGCTGTTGCGCCTGGCTGCGTTTTATTATCTGCGCGGCAAGACGCCGGCCGGTCTGCCGGTCGATCCCGTCGCAAGATTTCATCTCGGCAACGGCGCGCGGCTTGAACGGATCAACTGGCTGGGCGACACGTCCAAGAAGGGCATCGATCAAGGCTGCGGCCTGATGGTCAATTATCTCTACGACCTCGACGAAATCGAGAAGAACCACGAGGCCTTCGCCGAAAGCCGAACGGTGGTTGCGTCCAACGCGGTGCAGCGTTTTCTGCGTCCAACGCTCGAACTGGTGCCGGTCGCGGGGTAGTTACTCTCAAGCCATCCCATAAACCGGCACGATGGCGCCGCGCGTGACCTTGTTGTCGGAAGAGGCGAGAAACAAAATCGTCGCCGCGACTTCATCGACCTTCGGCCATTTGTCGAAGTCCGCCTTCGGCATTGCCGCGCGGTTGGCCGGTGTATCCATAATCGAGGGCGCCACCGCATTCACCAGAATGCCCTGCTTCGCGACTTCCTCGGCGAGCGCCATGGTCAGCGCCGCCACGCCCGATTTGGCAATCGTATAGGCGGTCATGCCGGCGCCCAGGCGCGGCTCCAGCGCTGGACGCGCCGCGACATTGACGATGCGGCCGCCATTGTCCGCCATCGCCTTGATGGCCACGCGGCAGCACAGAAAGCACGAGACCAGATTGCTATCCAGTTGCGCCATCAGCGCGGTCTTGTCGGTGTCGCCGATATTCGCCGCCGCGAAGCCGCCGGCGATATGAATCGACGCCCAAGGCGCCACGCCCTGAAACAGTTTCGCTACGTCGTTCTCGTCTGAAAGGTCGGCGACCTTTATCAGGCTGACTTTGGCATCGTCTTTGTGTGCGAAGCGCGCCATTTCGGCGTCATGCACATAAGGCACCGCGCAGCTCGCGCCGGCTTTCAACAGTCCATCGACGACCGCGGCGCCGAGTGCGCCGGTCCCGCCGGTGACGACGACGTGTTTGTTGGTGAAGTTCATATAATTTTCCTTAGCGCATGATCTTGTCCGAAAACCGGTCCCCACCCCCGGGTCAAGCCCGAGGGCATGCTTTTCGGGATCATGCGCTATCCCCTCCCGCGCTTCACCCGCATCGGCAGCACCTGATACTCCATCCAGTTCGCTACTTCGCTGACGCGCAGCTTCTTGTCGAGCACATTGCGGCTGATGCCATGGCGCCACGACAGCCGCTTGCAGTCGGGATCGGTGTCGAGCGTGTCGAGGTCCTGCGCGAAAGTCTTGATGTCGCTCTCGTCGGCAAAGAAGCCCTCGCGGATCAGGCCCGTGCCGATGCGCCGCACGATGGTCGCAAGTTCGCGCAGCGGATATTCGGGATGATATTGCACGCCCCAGGCGACCGACTCCGGCGTGCGGATTTCAACGCTCTGCACCGCCGACACCGCATTGCTGGCCAGCACCGTCGCGCCCGGCGGCAGCGTCTCAACCTCGTCGAGATGCACGGTCGGCGCGTTGAACACGTCGAGCTTGCCGACATACATCGGATGCTGGCGGCCGGCCGCGGTCAGCCGGATGCCGCGTCCGAAACCAATCTCGCGGCCATTCGGATTTTTCCGCACCACGCCGCCGGCGGCGACCGTGATGATCTGCAACCCCCAGCACGAGCCAAACAACGGCGTTCCGGTCGTCAGCGCTTCGCGCACAAGATCGATCTGGCGCGTAACCGCCGCGCCGCCGTTGTAAATGTGCAGGCTGGAGCCGGTAATGGCGATGCCGTCATAGCCCTGCAGGGATTGGCCGTCCGGCAAGACCGCGCCGGGGTCGGCCGGGTGGCAGATGTCCACCGCCGCGCCCGGCAGCAATTCGCGCAACAGGTCGGAATAGCCCGTGCTTGCCGGGACGCCGCCGAACGACACATGTTCGGCCATGGTCTGCGGCGAATTGCCTTCGATGACGAGCAGGCGCGGGGAGGGCATTTCCAGTCCTTGAACGGTCGGGCGAGGCAGGAATCGCATCAGAACGGCCGGTAAATTTATCGCCCGGTCTGTGGCCAAGCCAAGGCGCGGCCTGTTTTCGCGCCTGAATCCGGAAGCTTTAAGCGGTGTTAACGCGCCAGGCGCTAGATTGTGCCCGGTTTTGTCTCACTCCCGAGAGCTTTAGTTCAAGGCCATGGCCGATTACGACCTCGCAATCATCGGCGGCGGCATCAACGGCACCGGGCTGGCGCGCGACGCCGCCGGCCGCGGCCTGCGCGTGCTGCTGGTCGAAACCAACGATCTGGCGTCCGGCACCTCGTCGGCTTCCTCGAAGCTGATCCATGGCGGCCTGCGCTATCTCGAGCACGGGGCGTTCCGGCTGGTGCGCGAAGCGCTTGGCGAACGCGAGGTGCTGCTGCGCATGGCGCCGCATCTGATCCGCCCCATGCGCTTTGTACTGCCGCCGGTGCCGGGCATGCGCGCGCCGCTCCTCTTGCGCTTCGGCCTTCTAGTTTACGACTGGCTCGGCGCGCGCAAGCTGCTGCCGCCGTCGCGCACCATCGATCTGACGCATAACGTGGTCGGCCAGCCGCTCAAACGGTCGTTCCGCTACGCCTTCGAATATTCCGACTGCTGGGTCGACGACAGCCGGCTGGTCGTTCTTAACGCGGTCGATGCCGCAGAGCGCGGCGCCACCATCCGCACCCGCACCCGCTGCGTCCGCGTGGAGCGGCGCGACGAATGGGAGCTGGTGCTCAATAGCCGCGGCAAACGCGACACCGCGACCGCGCGCGTTCTGGTGAATGCCGCGGGCCCGTGGATCGGCGAAGTGGCGGATACGATCATCCGGCGGCCCCTGCCGGCGCCGGTACGCCTGATCAAGGGCAGCCACATCGTCGTGCGCCGCCGGTTCGATCATAGCGACGGCTATATCCTTCAGGCCAAAGGCGGGCGCGTCGTCTTCGCGCTGCCGTTCGCGGAAGACTTTACGCTGATCGGAACGACGGACGAGAATTTCGTCGGCGATCTGAAATCGCCGGCGCCGAATGCGGCCGAGATCATGTATCTCTGCGACGTGGCGAACCAGTATTTCCGCGACAGAATTACGCCCGACGAACTGGTCTGGTCTTATGCCGGCGTGCGGGCGCTGTACGACGACGGCGCCGGCAAACCGGAAGACGTGACGCGCGACTATGTGCTGACGCTCGACGAGCAGCGGCATCTGGCGCCGCTGCTCACCGTTTATGGCGGCAAGATCACCACCCACCGGCGGCTGGCCGAAGCCGCCATGAGCAAGATGCGCCATTTCTTTTTGGCGAAGCCGGCCTGGACTGCGAAATCGTCGTTGCCGGGCGGCGAATTTCCACCAGATGGGTTTGCCGAAGTCGTAACCGCGATGCGGGCGCGCTGGCCATTTCTCACCGAGGCGACGGCGCAGCGTCTGGCGCGCGCCTATGGCCTGCGCTGCGAGCAGTTTCTCGGCGAGGCGAAAAGCCTGGCCGATCTTGGGCCCGTGCTGGCCGGCGATCTCACCGGCGCGGAAGTGCGCTATCTGGTCGCCCGTGAATGGGCGCAGACCGCCGACGACGTGCTGTGGCGACGCAGCAAGCTCGGCCTGTCGGCCAGCGTCGAGGAGCGCACCGCGATCGCGCAGTTCATCGCCTCATTGCACGGCCCAGCCGCCGTCCCGAATGCGCCGGACGGGAAGGCCGCAACGTGAATGGCGATCGACAGGGTTGATGAAACCTTAATGCCGGCGCGGAAATTGATTCGTCCGGCTTTATCGCAACGCCATAACTTTGTGCTTGAATGGTAATGCGGATTACCGGTTTTGACCTGAACGGATTAGCTATGCCGATTGACACAAGATCGCTCGAAGCCCGGTTCGCCACCGCGAAGATTCTCATCGTCGACGATGAGCATTACATGCGGAAGGTCGTGCGCACTTTGCTTATGAGCATCGGCGTTCGCGACATTCACGAGGCTCCGGACGGCCCGGCCGGGCTGGAGATGGTCCGCAACGTCATGCCGGACATGGTCATCCTCGATTGGGAAATGCCCGGGCTCGACGGCGCCGGCTTCGTGCGCATGGTGCGTTCGCCGCAGACTTTCCCCCTGCCCGATATTCCGATCATCATGCTCACCGGTCATGGCGAACGCTCGCGCGTGATCCAGGCGATCGAGCTTGGCGTCAACGAGTTCTTGCTCAAGCCGGTGTCGTCCAAGGCGCTGCGCGACCGCATTATCGCGGTGATGACCAAGCCGCGGCCGCTGGTGAGATCCGGCGATTACTATGGCCCGGCGCCGCGCAAGATGGCCAATATCCACGAAGACAACGACAATGCCGGCCATCTGGTGATGCTCACCTGACGCGGCCGGCGGCCCTGCTTGCGGCCAGCCTCCGCGCAAAACCGGTTTCCCCGATTGCGCTTCGTGCGCTAGCGTCGGCCTGACAGCCAAGGCCGGGGACCGCTTTGCCGAACCATCTCATCGCCATCGATCAGGGTACCACCTCGACGCGCGCCATTGTGTTCGATGCGGCCTTGAAGCCCTGCGCCAGCGCGCAGCGCGAGCTGCGGCAGTATTATCCGGCGCCGGGCTGGGTCGAGCACGACCCGGAGGAAATCTGGCAGGCGACAGTCGCCACCGTGCGCGAAGCGATGGCGTCGGCCGGCGTGAGCGCCAAGGATATCGCCGGCATCGGCATCACCAACCAGCGTGAGACCAGCGTGATCTGGGATCGTGCGAGCGGTGCGCCGATTCACAAGGCCATTGTCTGGCAGGACCGCCGCACCGCCGACGCTTGCGATGTCTTGCGCGCCGGCGGCCATGAGCCCGAGATCGTCAAGCGGTCCGGGCTGCTGCTCGATCCTTATTTTTCCGCCAGCAAGATCGCCTGGCTGCTCGACAATGTCGAAGGCGCGCGCGTCAGGGCCGGCGCCGGCGAACTCGTCTTCGGCACCATCGACAGTTTTCTGCTGTGGCGGCTGACCGGCGGCAAGGTGCACGCCACCGACGCCACCAATGCCGCGCGTACCATGCTGCTCGATATCGGCAAGGGCGTCTGGGATGAAGGATTATGCGAAATATTCGGCGTACCGCGCGCGATGCTGCCGCGGGTGCGCGACTGCGCCGGCGAATTCGGCGTCACCGAGCCGGAGCTGTTCGTCGGACCGATCCGCATCCTCGGCATCGCCGGCGACCAGCAGGCCGCGACCATCGGCCAGGGCTGCTTTGCGCCCGGCATGATGAAGTCGACTTACGGCACCGGCTGCTTCGTGCTGCTCAACACCGGCACTGAGCGCATCGCCTCGCAGAGCCGGCTGCTCACCACTATCGCCTATCAACTCGATGGCAAACGCACTTATGCGCTGGAGGGTTCGATCTTCATCGCCGGCGCCGCCGTGCAATGGCTGCGCGATGGCTTGAAGATCATCGCCAGGTCGTCCGATGTCGGCGCACTGGCCGAACGCGCCGATCCGGCCGAGGCGGTCTATCTGGTGCCGGCCTTTGTCGGTCTGGGCGCGCCCTATTGGGACCCGCAAGCGCGCGCCGCGATTTTCGGGCTGACGCGCAATTCCGGCGCAGCCGAAATCGCCCGCGCCACGCTCGATTCCGTCGGCTATCAGACCCGCGATTTGCTGGAGGCCATGCATGCCGACTGGCCGGCCTCGGGCTCCGCCCGAACCATCCTGCGCGTCGATGGCGGCATGACCGCCAGCGATCCCTGCATGCAGTTCCTGGCCGACATTCTGGCGAGCCCGGTCGACCGGCCGGTGGTCATGGAAACGACCGCGCTCGGCGCCGCCTATCTCGCCGGGCTTGCCGCCGGCATCTGCCCCGGCCTCGACGGCTTTGCCGCGCAGTGGCGGCTGGACCGCCGTTTCGAGCCGTCGATGGCGCCGGCGCAGCGGGAAGCGAAATATGCCGGCTGGAAGGACGCGGTTCGGCGCACATTAACGGCAAGGTGACTTTTGACCGCCATACTAACATACCGGTCGGGTCGCGCGATGAACATCAATCCCAAACATGCCGAATATCTGGTCCAGCAGCTCAACGTGCTGCTGGTTGACGATAATGCCTTCACGCGCAAACTGGTGCGCGGCCTGCTCAACACCATCGGCGTGAAATCGATCACCGAGGCCGGCGACGGTATTGCCGCGCTGGAGATGATCCGCGCCGCGGCGCCCGACGTGATCATTCTCGACTGGGAAATGCCGCTGCTGAACGGTCCGGAATTGGTGCGCATCGTGCGCTCGCCCGGCGTATTTCCGGTGCCGGACGTGCCCATTATCATGCTGTCCGCGCATGGCGAGCGCTGGCGCATCGTCGAATCGGTGAAGCTCGGGGTGAACGAGTTCCTGTGCAAGCCGGTTTCGGCCAAGTCGCTGCTCGACCGCCTGATCTCGATTCTGCTCAAGCCGCGCGCGACGGTCCAGTTCGAAGGCTATTACGGCCCGCTGCCGCGCGAGCCGGTATCGAAGGAACGACGCGGCGCAATTCCCGCTGCCTGAAGCGTCACGACCGGCGCGGCTACTGCTGCGGCGCCGGAGTGGCGACGGGAACCGCGGGCCCGGCCGCCGGAGCGGCCGGTGCGAGGGCATTGCCGGTCAGCCGTTCGATCGCCGAGCGGACGGCATCGCGGGCGCTGCGTTCGCGTACCGCATCGAGCAGAGGGGCGGCGGCGCCCGAGCGGCGGATCAAGGATTCCGGATCGGGTAGCATGATCGGGTCGTCCCAGGAGCCTTGCACGATGAAGGGCAACTCGAACGTGGCCGCGCCAGCCCGGGCGGTGGAGACCAAGGTGGCGGTGCCTTTGAGGTCCAGTTCGCGGTCGGGGATCGAGGCCGTGCCGGCCAGCGCCAGCCGCACTGCCGAACCTTCGACCTTCACGTCCTCGACCGACACGGTGCCCTTGGCGATTTTCAGGCCCACGGAAATTTTGTCATAGGGGGTGCTGCCGCTGCGGAATTCGCCGCCGCCCGACAAAGGCCGCCGTTCCAGCCGGCGCAGCAATTGTTCGACATTGAGGCCGGTAAGCGCCCCCTTCTGGCCGACGAGCGTGGCGGTGCCGTTCATGGTGCGGGTGACGCCGAGCACGCTTTCGCCGGCGCCTTCGACGTTGAACGAAATATTGCCCTTGCCGGTCAGCCGGTGCAGGCCGAACAGCTGGCCGAGGCAGCTCTCCAGATCGACGTCGATGAATTGCATTTGCGATTTGAGATCGATGCCGGCTTCGAAATTGGCGAGCGCCAGCGAACCCTTGATCACGCCGCCATAGGCCTGCGCTTCGCCGATGGTCACCGCCAGGTGGCCGGCGCGCAAGTTGGCGCCGATGGCGGTGCGGCCGAACTTGGCATTCGACACGACGACATTGGCGGCCGACAGGCGCAAGTCGAAATCAATGCCGGCAAGCCCGTCCGGCGCGATACGCGTGCTGCTCCATTCGCGCTGGTTGCTGGTGAGCAAGCGGATCGTGGAAATATAAGGCGACAGGTCGAGCGTATCGGCGGCGAGCGTGCCTTGCAGCGTCTGCCGGCCGTCGGTGGCGAAAGTCAGCACGCCCTCGGCGCTGTTGCCGTCGAGTTCGACATTGACGCCCGACAGGCCGATCGTGCCGCCGACGACATTGGTCTGCGCCTTGATGGCGAAACGGCCGAAGCCGCCGCCGGGCAGAGGATTTTGTCCGGTCCACACCAAAGCCGTCCGCAGCGAGGCGGCGTCGGCGGCCAATGTGCCTTCAATCTTGAGCGTCGGCTTGACGCTGATCGAGCCTTCGAACGCCGCCTTCATCGGGCTGCCGGCGAGCCGCAACTTCAGGCCGCTGCGGTTGCCTTGCAGCGCCGCCGGAAAATCGGCGAGCGTCACGCTGGCGTCAACCGGCTCGTCGCGCCAGACAAAGTGTCCGGTCGCGCCGAAGCTTTTGGAAATCGACGGCCAGGCCAGAGAAAAGTCGACATTGCTCAGCGTCTCGACGGTCTTGGCGGCATTGTTGCGCAGGATGACGGTGCCACTCTCGATGCGCATTTCCGAGAAGGCCGCCACCGGCCGCGTTCCGTTGATCTTCTTGCCGCGCGCCAGCGCGTCGATCAGCACCGACCAGTTCGACCTGCCATCGGCTTCAAACTCGACGGCGATGGTCGGCCGTTCGAGCGAGACGTCGGCGATCTCGACGCGGCCGATCAGCAGCGGGAAAAACCGCAGGCGCGCGGTCAGCCGCTCCGCGGTCAGCGCCGGCTTGGCGGCGTCGCCGAGGATGACGTCGGCGAAGCTGACGCTGCCTTTGGGGAACAGCGATACGCTCGCCTTGCCGCGCAGGATCGGGTCCAGCCCGGTGGCGGTGCGGATGCCGTCCAGGACCTCGCTGCGCACCGTATCTGGCGAAATCAGGTAGCCCGCCGTGGTGAGCACGCCGGTCGCGGCCGCGATCGCGGCCAGCAACACGAAACCCAAACGTCGGAGGCCAGTGTTGGCTGTCAAAATCAAGGACTTCCGGGTGTTACGATAGCGGCGCCGTAGGACTATACCATCGGCCCCGTCGCCGCCAACCTGGGCGGCCTCTGTGACCCTTTGATGGCCGGGACCGCGCCCGCCGGCAAGGCCGCTGAAGGTTTATCGCATCCGGTGGCTGGGCGGCGTGGCATCTGCGATCTCGGCCACCATCTTCTTGATGATGGCTTCGCCGAAAGAGCCGAAGTCCTTTGCCTCGATGACGAAACTGCCGGGTCCGCCGGTGACGTTGTCGCGGTAGTATTTCGTCAGCCCGCCCGGCGGATTGGTGTGCTCCGGATTCCACGCCATCGGCGTGTCGGACAGGATCACCAGGCCGTTGATGGTGATGCCGAGGCGCAGCGCCTCGTCGCGCGCCTGCGTCACGTCACGTCCGGCATTGTTGGTGCCGTCGCCGGACACGTCGATGGTCTGCCGCTCGGCGCTGAATGGCGCGCGCATAAACTGCGCCACCGCCGCGTCGATTCCGCCACTGATCGAGGTGCGGTCGGCGAACGCGCGCGGCAATTCCAGCAGTTGATCGGCAAAGGCTTGCGCCGCTTTCGGGCCGTCGATCGCGGTCCAGTCGATCACGACTTTCTGATTGCCGTTCCCCGACCATTCCATGAACAGCACGGCGATGCGGTGGTTGCGGCCGGCAGCGATGGCGTCGAGCACGCGGCCATTGGCGATCGCCGCGGCGTAGCCTTCGCGCTGCAATTTGAATTTCGCGCTGTCGACGCTGCGCGAGACGTCCGATGCCAGCACCAGCAGCAGATCGACAGGCTCGGCCGCGCGTATAGGCGGGACGACGGCCGCGCCCAGAAGTGCAATGAGAATGACGGCGCAACGCAGAAGTCGGCGCATGGCAACCTCTCTCGGTGAGAGAGTTTAACCGATCCGGGTTATTCCGCCAGCACCCGCGTTGCCGGAAATGCCACCTCCACGAGGGTTCCGTCGTCAGGCTGGCTGGTGATGCGGAAGCGGGCGTGATTGGCTTCGGCCAGCGCCTTGGTGATCGGTAGCCCGAGACCGGTGCCGCTGGAACCCCAGCGCGACGATGTCGCCAGCTGGCGGAACGGTTCGAGCGCGGTCTGCAATTCATTCTCGCTCATGCCGATGCCGGTGTCGCGCACGCGCAGCACCGCCTCATTATCGTCATTGAGCGCGGTCGAGACGATCATCTGCCCGCCGGCGCCGGTGAACTTGATCGAGTTCGACAAAAGATTCAGCGCGATCTGCCGCACCGATCGGACGTCGGCGACAATGGACGGCAGTTTCAAGGGCAGCGAGGTGCGGATGATGACGCGCTCGCGGTTGGCCTGCTGCTGCATCATGGCGACGCATTGTTGCACGATGTCGTTGAGATTGACGCTGACGAAAGTCAGGTCGAGCTTGCCAGCCTCGATCTTGGACAGATCGAGTAGATCGTTGAGCAGCGAAATCAGATGGCCGCCGGAGGCGTGAATGTCCTTGAGATACTGCTTGTAGCGCTCGTTGCCGATGGCGCCGAAGCGTTCGTCCATCATCACTTCGGAGAAGCCTATGATGGCGTTGAGTGGCGTGCGAATTTCGTGGCTGATTTTGGCGAGGAATTCGGATTTGGCCGTCGAAGCCCGCTCGGCCTGCAGGCGTGAATTGATCAGTTCTTCCTCGGTGCGCTTCCAGGCGGTGATATCGCGCAACACCGCGCAGAATTTATCGCCGCCCTCGATGCGTCCCATGGTGATGTAGAGTGGGATCAGTCCGCCCTGGCGCACACGGCCGATCGTTTCATGTCCGGCATCGAGCAGGCGTTCGCCGCCGCCGCTCGCCAGCCGGTCGAGATAGTCGAGGGCGAAGCGCCGGCTCTCGGCCGCGAACAATTCGCCGAAGCTGAGCGTGGTGAAATCGGCGGCGCCATAGCCGAACAGAGCCTGCGCGCTGCGATTGGCCGACAGCACGCGGCCAGCGCGATCGAGCACCAGCACGCCGTCGGTGGCGGTGTCCAGAATAGCGCGCAATTCGTGGTTTTCGTCCGAGGCGCGGCGCAGTGTCGCTTCCGTCGACGCGATATGGTCGTCGGAAACGTTCTGCGTATTGATCATCAGCACGAGCGCGCTTTCCTGTGCCCACGGCACGCTGAACAGCCGGCCCTGCACCGGCTTTTGCGAGCCGCTGACGGTGGCGATGGTCAGCGTCTTGCCGCCGTCTTTGTCCGTCGTCTGGCCGGGCTCGATGAACAGCGCGTCCAGTCCGCCGGCCTCGGCCAACGCTTGCAGGTTCTCGTAGCCGGTCCAGTCGAGGAAGGCGCGGTTGGCGTAAATCAGATTGTTGAGCCGATAGACCAGAACGCCGACCGGCAGCCGGTCGAGAATGGGCCGCCCGTCGGGCGACGGCGGGGCCGCGCTGGCGGCGGGCGGTGCGGCTTTTCGTGGCTCGGGCGGCGGCGCGTCTGCGAAAATATCGCCGCCGAATTCGTCGGTCTCTTCCGGTTCGGCGCGCCTGTTGGGTGCGCCTTTCAGCCGCGCATTCAGTTCGCGCGCTAATTCCTCGAACGCACTGTGTTCGCCCGGGCTCAGTGACGGCGCAGGCTCCGATGCCGGTTCGATCCTTTGTTCGGGCGGCGGCGCTGCCGCGGAGGTCGGCCGGAAAGCCAGGACATTATCCGGCGCGGGACTGTTGGCATTGACCGCGACAGGCGCCGACTGCGGGATGATCACCGGAGACAGTGCGGTAGATTCGCGGCAGACGCCGAAGCCGCGATAGCCGCGGAATTGCCGGTCGTGATCGAACACCGGCAACGCCGACAATTCGATCGGGGCGCGCTGGTCGCTGCCGTCGATCGGGAATTGCACGATCAGTCCGTTCCAGGTGTCGCGTGTCGCCAACGCCCGCGCGACGCTGCCGTCGCCGTCGAGTTCGAGCGTGGCGGCGGCTTCCGCCCAGGTGCGGTTGAGGACCGAGGCAGCTTCCGGCCCGATCACTTGCGCGAAATTCTCGATGCCGCCGGTCATATGCGTGGTCGCATCCATCTGCCAGACGAACCGGTACGGAACGCGGCGCACGCCGGGTTCCGCCGGACCGCGGTGCGACACAACGGAAGCGGCGATCGCGGCCGCGGCATCGTTGGCGCGCAGGCTGGCATGCGAGGCGACCGGCTCGGCGGAAAACGTCAGCAGAAGCGCCACGGTGCCGCCGGCGCCAAGTTGAGTCATCACAATACGGCCATGGGCGGTATCGCCTTCGGCCTTGCCGTTCAGGCTGGCTTCGCGCGCTAATTTATCGGCGCCTATACCGATCAAATCGGTTTTGCCAGCGAGACGCTCGCGCGCGGCCGGCGTGGCGTCGATCAGTTCGCCATCGGCGCTGAAGATTGCCGACGGCATATTGAAGTCGGCGAGCAAACGGCGGGCGCGTTCGGGCAGGCTGAGATCCTTGCCGGCGCGCTCGCTCGCCGCCACCAGAATCGCGACGCTGTTATCGGCGAGGACGACCCGAGAGCACATGCAGACCAGGGTGCCGCCAATGCCGGCGCCAAAGCCGCGCAGCCGTTCTAGCCGCTGCGCGCTGCCGGCCGGCAGGGTGCCAGCGAGACGCACAATCTGCGCGGCGCTAGGATGCGTCACGTTGAATTCGCGTTTCGCCAGCGCGGCCGGCGAGTCCGCATCGAAGATCGCGGCCGCGGTCGGGTTGGCCCAGAGAATACGTTGCGCGTCGGCGCGCCACAGCCAGACCGGCGACGGATTGAGGGCGTGGTCGGCAAAACGCCGATCGTCCAGCCAGGTCATCTGAAGTTCGATGCCACTCATCGCCTATTCGGCCCGAAGCCGTTCACGCATTTAAAGCTAATAAATTATTAATAAGGCTGCTTTGGGCCGTGAGTCCACGCTGCGACGGCTATCCCGGGCCGCCAAGCGGCGGTATCCTTAACGATCGGGTGTCAGGGCTGGTGCGACCGGGTCACCGTCATACATACTCCGCAAGAATTGGTTATGGACCTTAACCGGCGCCGCCGGACTTCACCTTTAAGGAGGCTGCAATGGCAAAAGACATGAAATTCGAAGTTCCCGCCGAGATGCGCGAATTGGCAGAGAAAAGCGTCGCCCAGGCCAAGCAGGCTTTTGACGGCTTCATTGCCGCCACCCAGCACGCTGTCGGTACGGCCGAGACACAGGTCAAATCGATGCAGACCGGCGCCAAGGATGCGGGCGGACTGGCAATGAAATTCGCTGAGCGAAATGTCGCGGCGTCGTTCGACTTCGCCCAGAAGTTGTTGCATGCCAGGGATGCACAGGAAGTGACCGCCCTGCAGGCCGAGTATGTGAAGAGCCAGTTGGCCGCCTTGACCGATCAGGCCAAGGAATTGAGCCAACAGGCCGCCAAAATGGCCGGCCAAGGCTAAGGCGCGCCAAAAAAGCCTCGATTTTGAATGTTGCCGTGGCTTCGAGCCGGCGGCGACGGAATTTGTCATAATGGTGCATTGCAATATTTTTATTGCAATGCACCAATAATGTATTATATTGGGTTTATCGCTCCAGCCGGGAATTGGTCTGGGGCCTTCCATCAGGCACGAGCCGATAGTCAGAGGGCGGCGGCTCGTTTTCAGCCGGAAACCGTCCTCACACAAAGGATGATTCCCATGGCCGACATTCAATCC
>CAITJJ010000083.1 GCA_903892675.1 uncultured Hyphomicrobiales bacterium
CAGGGGCGCGACTACCGACGCGCTCTTTCTTCGTACTGTGCGGCCGTGGCGGAATTGGTAGACGCACTGCCTTGAGGTGGCAGCGGAGCAATCCGTGGAAGTTCGAGTCTTCTCGGCCGCACCAGTACGGAATTTCCTGAATTTTAGGGACGGTATCGTGGCAAGCGCCTGATCGGCGCTCACACCGCCTCGATGCGGATCGGCTTGGCGCCCTCATAGAGCACCGCGCGGCCGAATTCGTACAAGCGGTCCAGCCCCGACGTCAGCGTAATGAAATGGTTGCCGGCAAGCTGCCCGAGCTTGCTCGAAAAATGCACCGCGCCATAAGCGAGCAGGATTTCGGTTTCGCTGATGCCGCCCGGATAAACGATCATCTGGCCCGGATGCGGATAGCTGGTGTGATTCTCGTAAGTGAGACCCAGGTCGAGATCGCCAAGCGGCACCCAGACGCCTTCGCCGCTCCAGCGCACATGAATGACCTTCTGCTCATAGGGCAAAAGCTTCTTGAAGATGGCGACGGTCTTGGGCGCCAGCGCGGTCTCGAACTTGGCGCCGAACACAAAAGATCCGGCGGTGATGCGAAGGTTGTCCATCCTGGCTCCTGAAACTTTTTCTTGGCGAATATCGGTGCGACCGGCGCGGTGATGCTGCACCGGACGCGGCCTTCTGACAATTGGCCGAATTCATGTCCGGCGTGAATTCGGCGTGCGACAGGCGCGCGCCAGCCTACGACCTGAATGCGGACGCGGTCCGTGTCCTGTACTTCTTGCGCTTCAGCGCATAAGCGAGCCGGTGGCTCAGCCGTTTATGCCGGCGCGCCGTATGACTCGCCGGCTCCTCCGTCGCCGTCTTCGTCTCCGCGACCTTGGTCGGCAGCACGCGCGGCCAGCCGCCTTCGGCGACCGCCATGCTGGCGGGCAGTTCGGGCACCGTTTCCGGACGCTTGCCAGCTGGCACCGCATGGACGATTTTGTAACCCTTGGCCTTCAGCTCCCTGAGCAGCGCCGGCAGCGCCAAAACGGTGGCCGGCTGAATGTCGTGCAGCAGCAGCACGCCGCGATGGCCGCGCGCCTCGATCCGGCGCATGGCGCGGATCACGATCTGCTCCGGCGAGATGCGGCGATGCCAGTCGTCGGCGACTTCGTCGGCGCTCCACACCGAGAGTCGCTGCGCGGCGAGATAGCTTTCCGCCTGATAGGAACGGGCAAGCCCCGGAATGCGGAAAAACGGCGCCACCGCGCGGGCGTCGCCGACCGCGTTCTGCACCGAGGCAATGCCTTCCTCGACCTCGTTCGATATTCGCTTCAGGCCAAGGTCGCCGAGGCTGAACGGATGGCGCTGGCTGTGCGTGCCGATCGTGTGCCCGGCATTGTAAATTTTGCGCACGGTGTCGGGATAGGCGCGGGCCATCTGGCCGACCATGAAATAGGTCGCCTTGACGCACTCGGCGGCCAATGTTTCGAGGATGCGGTTGGAGTAGGGCGGCAGCGGTCCGTCGTCGAAGGTGATGACGACTTCATGATCGTTGAGCGGCAGGCTGCGGTTGTACTGCATCGTGCCGATGCGCGGCAGCGCCGCGGTCTCGACGGTCAAAGTTCGGCTGGTGCCTAGCGCCTCCGGATTGCCTGGACAGTCACCGGCCCATGCCGGCAACGCGGCCTGCATCATGATACCTGCCGAAAGACCCGCCAGGACAAACAGCCCGGTACGCAAATTGGACATACGCAACCCCCCGGCATCGCCAGACCGCACCCGAAAGGTGCAATCCCCCGTGGCGACCCCGAACCCGCTAACGACCCTCCTAATAACGGAACTTTAACCATACTGCCTATGCAACCCGCTTGTTTTGCAGGGCATTTTCGACACCCGTTGTAAAACCGCAACAGTCTAGTTGGCGCCGCCGGCGCCGGCGGCGACCACATGGACGATGTGGTAGCCGCGCAATTTCAACGCCCGCAGCAGAGCGGGCACCATCGCGGCGGTCTGCGTCTTGGTGTCATGCAGGAGCACGATGCCGCGCCCAACATGGTCGATGCGGGCGAGGAGCAGTTGCAACTGGGCCTCCGGCGTCATCGGCAGCCAGTCGCTGGCCCAGACATCGGCGCCGAACACGACGATACCGCGCTGCTGCAAACGGTCGAGCAGCGGCCCGCTCGAGGCAAAGCCGGGAAACCGGAAAAATGGCGTTGTCGGTTCGCTCCGCGCCCGGCCATAGGCCGCCACCTCGTCGCGGGCGATGCCGCGGTCGATCTCGGCCTCGGCTTTGTCGATCGGCAGTTGGTTGAGCAGCGGATGCGAATAGGTGTGGTGGCCGATCGTGTGGCCCTCGGCCAGCGCCCGGCGCACGATCTGAGGCTGCGCATCGGTGTTGCGGCCGAGCAGAAAGAACGTGGCGCGGACGCATTCGGCTTTCAGCGCATTGAGAACCCTCGGCGTGGTGGTCGGCCAGGGGCCGTCGTCGAAGGTCAGGACCAGCTCCTTGTTGCGCAACGGCAAGGTATCGGGGAAATGCTTGCGCCCGACGCGGGGCGTGGACCGCGCGTCGACCGCGATCAACCGCTCGGTGCCGAGGGCATCGCTATTGCCGGGACACGGCTGAGCCTGTGCCGGCGCCGCCGCGAGGAACATAAGCGCCGCCAGCATCGCGGCGGCAAAAAGACGAATCATAGGGAGCGCCTCGGTCAGGATTTAATCGGCATATGACCGCAATGGCCGCGGCGGGCAAGGGCGTATCAATGAGCGTATCAAGGGCGTATCGAGGGCGCACCAAAGGGCGCATCAATGGCGCGGTTTGCGGCAATTATCTGCGATTAATATTTGCTTCTGTGTCGGCGGCGAGCGTACAAGCGCCACACGTTGCAACGCCTGTTGCCGAGGCCCGGCATGACCGACCAGATAACCGACAAGCCGCCGCTGCGCGACGACGATGGCACCATCCGTGCCGATTTCGTTGCCGAAGCCGCGCGCGCCATCGAAGCCGTCGACGTGCCGAAGCTGCGCGTCCTGGTCGGCGACCTGCATGAATCCGATCTCGGCGCGTTGCTCGAAGCGCTCGATCCCGATCAGCGCCCGCGCCTGGTCGAACTGCTCGGCATCGACTTCGATTTTACCGCGCTCACTGAAGTCGATGACTCGGTGCGCGAGGAAATCCTCGACGAACTGGAGCCGCAGACCGTCGCCGAAGGCGTGCGCGATATCGAGACCGATGACGCCGTCACCATTCTCGAGGACATGCCGCGCGCCGAGCAGACCGAAATTCTCGGTCACCTGCCGGCCGACGAAAGGCTCGCGCTCACCCGCAGTCTCGACTACCCGGAAGATTCCGCCGGCCGGCGGATGCAGACCGAATTCATAGCCGTTGCGCCGGACTGGAATGTCGGCCGCGCCATCGATTACATGCGCGAGACCGTCGAACTGCCGGAGCAGTTCTACGAACTCTATGTCGTCGATGCCGACGGCCGCTTCCTTGGCGCGGTGCCGCTCGACCGGCTGCTGCGCAGCCAGCGGCCGGTGCCGATCAAGGATCTGATGGAGGCCGAGCGCCGCCGGGTGCCGGCCGACGAGGATCAGGAAGTCGTCGCGCGGCTGTTCCAGCGCTACGATCTCGTGGCCGCGCCCGTGGTCGACGTCAACGAACGGCTGGTCGGCGTCATCACCTTCGACGACGTCGCCGACGTCATCGTCGAGGAGGCGGAAGAGGACATCAAGGCGCTCGGCGGCGTCAAAGCCGACGAAGAATTGTCCGACACGGTCTGGACCATCGCGCGCGGCCGCTTTAACTGGCTCCTGGTCAACCTCGCCACCGCCTTTCTGGCGTCGTCGGTGCTGGGGGCTTTTGAAGGA
>CAITJJ010000084.1 GCA_903892675.1 uncultured Hyphomicrobiales bacterium
ACCCACAAATCCTCACTCCGACGAGGTGTTCTATGTTCGCCGCACCGTTTAATCGCATGTTCTGGATGGAATATCGCGCCCAACGCGCGCTCTTGTTTAGCTGCCTTTTAATCGGGATTGTGACCCAGATAACGCTCGGTTTCACGGCTCTCCATCCTGAAATCCGATCAGACTTTCTGCTCGGCGCAGCCTCATTCTTCCCAGTGATGTGCACGGTGGCGGATATTTCCGAAGGCGGGGCCGGGCTGACCTTTGTCAATATCGCCAGCATTCCCGATCAGTTCGAACTGGAAATCAAAGGCGAGACCAAGACCCGCGTGTGCAAGGTGGCGTGGCGTGCCGAGCCGCACCGCATGGGCGTCGCTTTCGTAGCCGTCTAAGAGCGTTTCCGGGCGAAGTGGGAACCGGTTCGCCGTCCGGAAACGCGAAAAATCAACACGCTAAGAGCGCGTCGCCAGCCAGATGACGTGCCGGGCGCCGCCGCGCGATCCGTTGGCGCGCACACGTTTCTCCTCGACGCCAAATCCGGCCTGCCGCAGGCGGCGCGTGAAGGCCGGGTCCGGCGCAGACGACCACACCGCCAGCACGCCACCCGCCCGTAGCGCCGTATGCGCCAAGCTCAAGCCGGGCAGGTCATAGAGGGCATCGTTGCCGTCGCGGCTCAGGCCGTCCGGCCCGTTATCGACATCGAGCAGGATGGCGTCATAGGTCGCCGCATCGGCGGCGATCATCGCGGCGACGTCGATCTGGTGTAAATGGACGCGCCGGTCGCTCAGGCTTTGTCCGAATATCTCCGCCATCGGCCCATGTGCCCAGGCGATCACCGCCGGCACCAGTTCGGCGACGTCGATATGGGCGTCCTGCGGCAGCTTGTTGAGCGCGGCACGCAGGGTGAAACCCATGCCGAGCCCGCCGATCAGGAGCCGCGCCCGAGCGCGGGTGGCGATGAGGTCGCAGGTGAAAGTGGCGAGCGCCTGCTCGGAGCCGCTCAGGCGGCTGTTCATCAGTTCATTGCCGTCGAGCTTGATCGAGAACTCAAGCCCGCGCCGCATCAGGCGCATTTCGCCGCCGCCGGGAATGGTAGCTGTTTCGACGAGGGTCCAGGGGATCACGGGCTTTATTCTGCAAACGGGCGGGGCATCCGCGCTTTATGGCGCGGATGCCTATCTCATGGAAAGCGTCTTGCGAAGGAAAGCCGGTCAGGCCAGTTGCGGGGCAAGCGCCGGGTAGTCGGTGTAGCCCTTGGGGCCCGGCGTGTAGAACGTCGCCATGTCTGGCGCATTCAAACCGGCGCCGGCTTTCCAGCGTTCGACCAGATCGGGATTGGCCAGGATCGGCTTGCCGAAAGCAATCAGGTCGGCGCGGCCAGCGGCAAGATCGGCCTCGGCCCGCGCGACATCGTAGCCGCCCGACAGGATCAGGGTCTGCTTGAAGGTGCTGCGGAAGGTCGCCTTGATCGAGTCCGGCACCTTTGGCGCGCCCTGCGCCGAGTGGTCGACAAGATGGATGTAGGCGAGGCCGAGCGCGTTGAGCTTGCCGGCCAGATAGGTGTAGTCGGCTTCCATCTCCGGATAGAGCGGCATATCGTTGAACACGCCGTAGGGCGACAGGCGGATGCCGACCTTGTCCTTGCCGACGGCCGCGACCACCGCCTCGGCGACTTCCAGCACGAAGCGGGCACGGTTTTCGATTGAACCGCCATATTGGTCGGTGCGGACATTCGAATTCGGCCGGATGAACTGCTCGAGCAGATAGCCGTTGGCGCCATGCAATTCGACGCCGTCGAAGCCGGCCTTCACTGCATTCGTCGCCGCATTAACATATTCGGCGGTGGTCATCATGATGTCGGCCTCGGACATTGCCTCCGGCACCGGATGGTCTTTCATGCCTTCGGCGTCGGTGAACATCTGGCCGGCAGCGGCGATCGCAGACGGCGCCACGATGCGGCCGCCCTTCGGCAGATTGAGTTGATGGCCGATGCGCCCGGTGTGCATCAGTTGCACGAAAATCTTGGCGCCTTTCGAATGCACCGCGTCGGTGACCTTTTTCCAGCCGACGACCTGTTCCTGCGAGAAGATGCCGGGGATGCGCGCATAGCCGAGGCCGTTGGGCGAGGGCGATGTGCCTTCGGTGATAATCAGGCCCATGCCGGCGCGCTGGCCGTAATATTCCGCCATCAGGTCGTTGGGCACGTTGCCAGTGGCACGGCTGCGCGTCAGTGGCGCCATGACAAGGTGGTTCTTAAGCGGCAGTGCGCCGAGCGTGGTTTTTGAAAACAACAGCGACATGCGTATTCCCCAGTTCGTGAATGAAACTCTCCACCATGCACATGGGGAATCCTGAGCCGGTCACAAGGAGTAACCGGAGAGACAATAGTCGGCATCAAGAGTGTGCGCTGGTACCCTTGGGTATCCCTTTTGGTTTCGTAGCGACGCTGGCGGTCAGTCCCGCGTGAAATTCACGCTGACCTCGCCGATCGGATCGAGCGCGTGGCCGATCTCGGTCTCGTCGGCCTCGATCATGATCGGCGGTGTGATCGAGCCGGTGATGATGACGTCGCCGGCCGACAGCTTCTCGCCGAAGGCGGCCAGCGTATTGGCGACATGCGCGACAATGTCGGTGAGCTTGCCGGTAAGGGCTTCCGGGTCGGTGGTGTGGCTGACTTCCTGGCCGCGGCGGAACAGGCGCGAGGTCAGGCCGGCAAGGCCGCCGCCAAAGCGGGTATTGCCGCACAGAACGACGTGCCGCTGATAAATGTCGCCTTCCAGTACGACGTCGAGATTGTCCGGCGTCGGCGGCGGGTCGAAATCGGCAAGCTCGATCGCCGGCAGGATTTCCTTGATAGCCGCAAACGCCGTCTCCGGCGTCGCGCCGCCGCGCAAATCGGTCGCCATGCGCACGCAGATTTCCGCTTCCGCAACCGGCGTGGTCCAGCCGGCGAACGATACGGTGCCGCCCGACAACACCAGCGCGCGCTGCATCAGGTAGCCAACCGCGGGACCTGTGATGCCCAGGCGCGCCATTGCCGCGGGTGCGCCCAATCCCACTTTCCAGCCGAGCGGGCGCTCGCCGGCGGCGATGCGGGCGCGGCGCTTCTCGAGCTGAAGCGGCATGCCTTTCTTGATCAGCGGATGATCCCAGGCGTTCATAAGCGCGCTCTCTCTGGTTTCGTCACGCCCGGTATAACGCTGGGCATGACGAAGTCCATGGCTGACTTGTGACTAATTTATTTGTGATGCTCGGGATGCACTTCGTAGCCGGAATCGTCGATCGTGCCGGCGCCCATCCAGCCCCAGACCAGCACGACGTCTTCCTTCGATGTATTGTTGAAGCCGTGCCAGCAGTCGCGCGGCGAATAAACCACGTCGCCTTCGACCGAGGGCTCAAGGCCGTGCTCGGTGATGATGTGGCCATTGCCCTTGAGCACGATAAAAAACTCGTCGCAATTGTGGTGGCGGTGGCTTTCGTGGCTGGCGCCCGGCTTGAGTACGGTCCAGCCGACGACATGGTCGCAGCCTGCCGACTTCTTGTCGATCAGGAATTGCACCTGCATATCGACCCAGCCGTCCTCGCGCTTGAGGCCTTCGACCTTCGGTACGTCGCGCATGTTCGTGCGATACATTTTCGGAGCGGATTTCTTGTCATTCATAACGTCTGCTGCGCCTTTCACTGCTTTACCCAGAGCGCGACCGAACTTCTCGACCGGCGATGTCATTTTTTGCTTCTCCCGAAACGGCGGATTTCTACGATTGACCGCCGAGCTTGCGATAAACCTGATGTGCGACAACGAAATCATTGCGGTCGATGCCCAGGCCGCGGCAGGCGTTCATCATTTCATTGGCGGCGGCGGCCAGCGGCACCGGCGAACCGAGTGTGCGGCCGAGGTTGAGCGCCAGTATCATATCCTTTTGTTGCAGCGTCACGTCGGCCAGCGGCACCTCCGGCATGTTGCCCTCGAGAATGAACGGGCCGCGATAGCCGATCACCGGCGAGGCGGCGACGCTCTTTAGGATGGAGTCGACCGCTGCTTCGCGCGACACACCGCCGATCTCGGCCAGCGCCACGGCTTCGCCGAAAGCGATGATCTCGACCATCAGCAAAAGGTTGACCGCGATCTTCATCTGGCAGGCGAGGCCGTTGGCGCCGATGCGCGTCACCTTCGGGCCGATCGCCAGCAGCACGGGCTTTGCCCGCTCGAATGCGGCTTCGTCGCCGCCGATCATCACCGAGGCGTTGCCGGCTTTCACTGTTACCGGCGAGCCAGACAGCGGGCCGTCCAGCATGATCGATCCGGCCTTGGCGAACTCGGCGGCTATAGTGCGGCTCTCGTCCGGCTCGATCGTGCTCATGTCGATATAGATGCCGCCCTTCTTTAAGCCCGAGACGATCCCGTCTGGGCCGAGCGCGACCGACTTCACCGCCTTGGAGTCCGTGACGATGGAAAACACGATATCGGATTGTGCAGCGACTGCGCGCGGCGTATCGGCCCAGCCCATGCCGTCCTTGATCAAGGCTCTCGCCTTGTCACGCGAGCGGTTCCAGCCGACGACTTTATGTCCCGCGGCCATCAGGCGTGGAACGATGAGGGCGCCCATCGCGCCCAATCCGACAAATCCGAGATTCATGACGACTTTTCTTCTTTCGCTTCTCTTGTGTGATTTCGCGGCGCGGCGTTCGCCTGCGCCAGCGAACGGGTCGAGGCGCGGACGATTAGTTCCACAGGCAATACGATATGACGCGGTTTGTCCGCGCCGGTTTCGATTGTGTCGACGATGAGTTCGGCGGCCTCGAATCCCGCCTTGTAATGCTGGACGCGCACCGTGGTCAGCGCCGGCGATAGCCGGTCGGCCAGCGGCATGTCGTTGAAGCCGGTGATCGATACGTCGCGCGGGCATTCGATGCCGTGACGGCGGAATGCGGTGATGGCGCCGACCGCCAGACGGTCATTGGCGCAGGCGACAGCGGTGAAGGGATGCCGCGCCAGCAGCAATTCTTCGGCGCAGCGTTCGCCCTCCATCTCGTTGAAGGCGCGCGCGAACGACGCGATCGGCCGTTCCAGCAGACCGAACTCCTTGGTGAAGCGCACATAGCTCGAATAGCGGTTATAGCCGGTCGAAATCGTTTGCGGCCCGGCGATGGTTGCGATGGCTCGATGGCCGAGCGACGCGAGATGTGTGAGTACGCGATAGAATCCATCGTCTTCGTCGTGCACGACCGACGAGAAACCGAGATCGTCGCTGCGGCGGCTGACGGTGACGGCGGGAATATCGGCAAGGAGGCGCGCTGCGTCGTCGTCGTGACGCATCACGCTGGCGAGAATGAGACCGTCGATCCCGCGCGGCAGCAAGGCATCGACCGCCTGCGCCTGGCGGCGCGGGTCGCCGTCGGTATTGACCAGAATGGCGACGTAACCGTGCCGCGCCAGACCGTCCTCGATACCGCGAATGATCGGTGGAAACACCGGATCGGTTATGTCGGGCACGACGACGCCGATCGTGCGCGAACGGTTGGTGCGCAGGAGATAAGCGGCGGCGTTCGGCTTGTAGCCGCGTTTGGCGCTGGCGCGCTTGATCTTGTCCATCAGGTCGGAGGAAACAGCATGGGTCGTGTTCGGATTGAGCGCGCGCGAGATCGTCGAGACGTGAACGCCGACCTCGCGCGCGATGTCCTTCAGGGTCGGCCGGGCATGCTTCGATTTCGTCATCTCGTCCTCCCTGTCGTGACGGTGAATGGGAACGGACGGCGCCTGGCGCCGTCCGGGTCATTGCAGTCCGATCGGTTATTCGAGCGGGTAGGCGAGTTTGCCGGATTTATACTGCGGCGGATAGACGACAACCTGACGCTTCCAATCCTGGAACTGGGAGAGTTCGCCGCCGGCGATGCCCTGGAACTGGATGCAGATGATGCGCGGCGTCGTCCATTCGCCATTTTCGCCGAACTTCACCGGACCGATCACCGTGTCGAAGTTGTTGTCGCGGAGATAGGCGGCAAGCTTGTCGTCGTCGAGCGATTTGGTTTCGGTCACCGCCTTGGCGAGGATTTGGCCGGCCGCATAGGCATAGGGCGGATAGGTGAAGCCGAGTGGGTCGATGCCGGCAGCGCCCGCTTTTGCCTGATAGGTTTCCATCATCTTGGCGGTGCCTTCGAACTGGAGGCTCGGCGCAGGAATGTAGAACTCGTTGCTGATGTAGCCGTTGATCTGATCGCCGAGATTCTGCTTGATGCCGGTAACCAGCAGGCCGAGCATGGCGCCGCCGATCATCTTCGGCTTGAACTTCAACTCGGTTGAAGCCTTGATGATGCCGACGGTGTCGACCGGCAATGTGGCGCCGAACACGATGTCCGGCTTGGTGGCCGCCATCGCGCGTACGATCGACGTGTAATCGGTCGTCGATAGCGGGTAGGTGCGCTCGAACACGATCTCGAAGCCCATCTTCTTGGCGTTCTCGCGCGCGCCATCGAGGGCGTTGCGGGAGTATTCGACATCGGCGCCGATCAGGGCGAGGCGTGTTGGCTTTGGTGTCTGCTCTGCGGCCAGTTCAAATATGCATTTGGAGTAATTCGCCGGCGAGGGCCCCTGCGAATTCATCGAGAAGTATTTCGGATACTTGAACGTCTGGTTTGCGCCGAGGCCGAAAATGCCGATCGTTGTGCGCTTGTTCTGGATGATTGCCGGCATCGCCGCGGCGATGACGTTGGTGCTGTACGGGCCGATCAGCAATTCGACCTTGTCGACGCTCATCAGCTTGGCGTAGATGCCCGGCGCATTCGCCGGCGCGCCCTGGTCGTCGTAATAAACCAGTTGAACCGGACGATTGAGCAGCCCGCCTTTGGCGTTGATGTCGTCGCGCCAGATCTCCAGCCCGGCGAGCACCTGCTTGCCGGCCGGCGCCGTCGGGCCGGTGAGGCTCAGACTGAGCCCGATGCGGATCGGATCGGCGGCCTTCGCCGGCGTCATGACGCCGGCCATCGCGCCGGCACAAAAGAGCGCGGTGGTCAAAGCCAGCCGGCGCAAGGGATTTTGGTTTCCAGTCATATGTACCTCCCAACGGCCCGAAGTGTCCCGGGTCCGGTCAGGAGCCTAGTCGCCGTGGCAAAATTTGGCAATCGATTGCCATCGTGTTAGACCGCCGCTCTATAAATTCCCCGCCGGTCGGGGATACGATAAAAACCGCGCAACAAAAAGCGCAGCCGTTCGAGGGGAAATGGAATGTTCAAGGCCACAGCCAATGTGATGCTGCCGACGTCGATCATCGGATCGCTGCCGCGCCCGACCTGGTACAATGCCACGCTCGGCTCGAAGAGCTTTCTCGAGGCGATGGTCAACTCGCGCTACCGCGAACAGTATGAGGACGCCGTCTCCTCGTTCCTGCGAGCGCAGGAAGTTGCCGGCCTCGACATCTGCACCGACGGCGACGCCCATTACGACGAAGAAGTCGGCGGCATGAGTTGGCAAAGCTACCCGGTCACGCATATGGCCGGATTTTCTGCCGCGCCGCAGCCGTCGATCTACGATGTCGGCGCCGTTGCCTATCCGCGCGGCCATATCCTTCATGACTTCCTTGAAGCGCGCGTTTTTCCGAAGATCGTTGGGCCGATCGGCCGCGGCAATCTGCAATACGCCGCGATGTGGAAAGTGGCGCAGCGCATGACCAAGCGCCCGGTCAAATTCGGCACCATCCTGCCGGAGTTGCTCGCCGCCTCGGTCGCCGACGATTATTACAAGGACCCGATCGAGCGGACCATGGCCTTCAGCGCGGCGCTCAATGCCGAACTCAACGAACTGGCCGATGTCGGCTGTCCGCTCATTCAAATGGAAGAGCCGCAAATTCACATGGTGCCGGTGCGCGGCAAGGCGTTCGGCAAACTCGACGTCAACGATCTGGTCAAGATATTCAATGCCACGATCAAGGGGCTGAAATCGAAGACCGAAGTGTGGTGCCACACCTGTTGGGGCAATCCGAGCCAGCAGCGCATTTTCAAGGAAGTGCAGAGCTATCAGCCGACGCTGGAAGCGCTGAACGGCATCGACGCTGACGCCATCACCTTCGAGACCTGTTCATCCGGACCCGGCGATCTCAAGGCGATCGGCGAGATCATCAAGGACAAGAAGGTCGTCATCGGCGTCATCGACCATCACACCTTGCAGGTCGAGCGGCCGGACGAAATCGCGGAATTGATCCGCCATGCGCTCAAGCATATTCCGCCGGAGCGGCTGATCATTTCGTCCGACTGCGGCATGGGACGTGAGGGCATGGGCCGCCGTCACGCCAGCTACAAAATGGTGTCGATGGTGCTCGGCACGAATATCGTGCGCAAGGAACTGGGCCTGCCGGAGGCGGAATGCCTGGCGGCCGACGGCCGCTATTCGCTAACGGTGATGAAGAGCTAGCGCTTTCTTATCCCTCCCCGGCGACGGGGGAGGGTGGCGAGCGCTCGCGAGCCGGGTGGGGCGATGCGCGCTTTCAACGGAGGGGACAACCTCACCCGACCCGCCTTCGCTATTTGCTACGGCGGGCCACCCTCCCCGAACTCGGGGAGGGATAAGGAAGGAAGCGTTGCCGCGCAGGCGACGACGTTACGGCAGCTTGTCGTAGCCCTCGCCGAAACCGGCGAGGCTCATCGGAAAGCCGATGCCTTCTTCCGGCGTCTGGAAGATGATGAAGGTCGAGGTTTTGCCGGTGCGCAATTTCTTGATGAGTTCATCATCCATGACGACCTCGGCGATGCAGCCATTCGGCAGGCAGCGCACGAAGCCGGCGCGGCCGACATCGGCGTTGTCGATCTTGAGGCCTAACCCCGACGGCAGCAGCACGCCGAGTGGCGCCACCACGCGCATCAGCTTGCTCTTCTGATCGGCGGTTTTCAGCACAATCACGGTCAGGCCGATATTGGCGCGGTCTTCGGCGGTGACGCTCTGGATCAGGGCGCATTGCTCGGCTTTGGCGCCGGGCGGGGTATCGCAGCGGATTTGCCAGTCTTTATGGACCGACTTGACCGCGCCCTGGGCTAGCGCCTGGCCGGATGCGCCCATGACAAAGGTGACGGCTAGCGCAGGAACCAGCGCCAGCGCCGGCAGGCGTCCCACCCACGTCAACGCTTTCCGGCCATGCTCGAAAATGCCCATGGTTCAATCCCTTAGCCCACGCCGCCAGATCGTGCGGAATGACGGTCGCGTCCCCGAATCACCGCCGCGCCGCCCTTTTATTTGGTCCAGCAGCGTCATGCCCCGGCTGTTGGCATCACGCAAGCGTCAAACATGGCAAGGGTTAAGCCGCCGGTTGCGCCTGCGCCGGTAGAGGGCCGCCAGAGGCGCCGTAAATACCGCATCAAACATGCTGCTGAGGATAAGCCGTTTGTCGCATGCGACTTATGACGAGGTGCATTGCGGCAGGCTCCGAATTGTGGTTTGAGAGGCCGGGATTTCCCCCCGTCCCGCTGCACCGCCAAAGCCGCCACGCCCGTGGCAAGATGCCGTGCGGTGTAGGGCTAAGCCGTTCATCCAGCCTTTGGCGGGACGGCAAAGAGGGGCGCAAAAAGGGGCCTTGTCCGAGGCCGTTTTTCTCGTCGAGGAGCGCATAAGAAATGCTGGTGCTCAAGCGATTGATCGCTTTCGTGGCCACGAATTTGGCCGTTTTCGGCAGCGGCGGGTTCGCGCTCGCTCAAACCGGTCAG
>CAITJJ010000085.1 GCA_903892675.1 uncultured Hyphomicrobiales bacterium
CCGAAATATGTCTTGGTCTTGATGAAGGGCCGAGGATTGGCCACGACGCTCAGGATCCGCTCATAGAGCGCGTTGGCGGAAATCGGCTTGGCGAGAAATTCGGTGACGCCGGCATCGCGCGCGGCGGTGACGCGCTTTTTCTCGGAATGGCCGGTTAGCATGATGATGGCGACGTAGGGATTGGCGTTGGCGCCGGGTTGCCGGATCATCTGCGCCAGCTCGAGGCCGTCGAAAATTGGCATCGCCCAGTCGGTGATGATGATGTCGGGGATGTAGTGCGTGAAGGCTTCCAGGCCCGCCGCGCCGTCTTCCGCTTCGTAAACTTCGCGGGCGCCGAAGCCGTGCAAAAGTGTGCGCAGCATCCGGCGCATGTGGGCGTTGTCGTCGATGACGAGAAAACGCAGCCGATTGAAATCGATCCGGACCATGGCACCCCGGGCCTCGGGCGTCCCGCCCGATACCAGTTCGGTTGCAGGCTACCGGGGTGGCGTTAACGGACGGTTTAGGGGTGACGCCGGCACAATCGGCCGGGAAGAGCCCGTTTTGGAGGCATTTTCTGCGGTGCCGATGTCGGCACGCATCCGCAATAAACGCTGGTTATTGCCGCGACGGCATTTAAGCTTGGGCAGGCGGGCCAGGACCGGCCATCCGACAGGGCCTGTCCCAGGCTTGGCGCAGCAACCGGATAGTTTGCCATGAAAACCATTCTTATCCCGACCGAGGACCACGACGCCATGCCGGCGGTGCTGGAAGCGGCGCGCCTGATGGCGACGGCTTTCGACAGCTATATGGAGGGTTTCGCGGTCCGGCCGTCACCCGGCACCTATGTCACGGTCGAGCCAGTCTCCAGTCTGGCGATATCGGGCGCCTTCGAGCCGGACACCGCCAGGGAGGCCAAGGCCGCATTCGACGCCTTCATGCAGGCGCACAAGGTGCCGCCGGGCGGGCAGGCGCCGGCGACCTATTCATATGGCTGGCCGCGCGCCGACGCCGCCGAGGACGCGTATATAGGTAGTTACGGTCGGGTGTTCGATTTGATCGTGCTCGGCCGACCCGGTCCGGCGCCGGAAAACCCGCGCATGCCGCCGCTCGAATCGGCCTTGTTCGATGCGGGCCGTCCGGTACTGATCGTGCCGAAGGCGGTGCCGAAAATTATCGGCCGCAACGTCCTGGTCGCCTGGAACCGCAGCACCGAGCAGGCGCATACCAATTCCTTTGCGCTGCCTTTATTGCAGCGCGCCGAAAAGGTGACTGTGCTCATGGCGGAAGGCGGCGCGACGACCGGGCCCTCGGGCGAGGACGCGGCGCTCCACCTGCGGCGGAACGGCGTCAAGGCGGAGGCGTTGACGCTTCAGAAAACCGAGCGCAGCTCGGGCGAGGCCATCGGCGAGTTGACGCTCGAACACGCGGCGTCGCTCGGTTGCGATCTCGTGGTCAAGAGCGCCTATACGCAGAGCCGATTGCGGCAGATGATTTTCGGCGGCGCCACCCGCCATATTCTTGCCAACGCGGCCGTGCCAGTCCTGATGGCGCATTAAGTCAGTCAAGCCAGGATACGCGGCATTGCCTAACGAGACCGATCAGCCGCAACAGCCCGCTGTTTCGCCCGGCGTAAAGCCGCCCGCCTTTCTCACCATCTTTCCGTCGATCATGCTGCCGATGTTCCTGGCGGTGGTCGATCAGACCATCGTCGCCACCGCGTTGCCGGCCATCGCCGCGGCGACCGGCGAGGTCGAGCGCGCGTCGTGGATCGTGGTCTCCTATCTGATCGCGGCGACCGTCGCCGCGCCGATCTATGGCCGGCTCGGCGATTCATTCGGCCGCCGCAAAGTGATGTTCACGGCGCTAGGCGTCTTCATGGTCGCATCGTTGCTGTGCGCGGCGGCGCCGACCATCGAACTCCTGGCGCTGGCGCGCGTGCTGCAAGGCCTTGGCGGCGGCGGCCTGATGACATTGTCGCAGGCGCTGGTCGGCGAAACGATTCCGCCGCGCGAGCGGGCGCGTTACCAGGGCTATCTTGCCGCCGTCGCCGTCTGCGCCAATACGTTTGGGCCGGTCGCCGGCGGCTTTCTCACCGAGCATTTCGGCTGGCAGTCGATCTTTCTGGTCAATCTGCCGATCGGCCTTGGCGCGCTGGCGCTGACGACACGGCTGCCAAATTCGACGGCCGAGCGTCTGCCATGGCGCGCCGATCCGGGCGGGCTGTTTTTCTTCACGCTGTTCGTCGCCACCACGCTGCTGGCGCTCGAGCAGGTGCAACATGCCGAATTGGCGAGCCTGCCGCTCGGCAGCCTTCTATTCGTCACCGGCATCGTCGCGCTGTTGCTGCTGGTGCGGCAGGAGAACCGCGCGGCATCGCCGCTTATTCCGCTGACGCTGTTGCGCCAGCCTGCGATCTGGCGTTCGGATGCGCTCGCCGCCTGCCACGGCGCCGCCTTGGTGTCGCTGATCACTTTTCTGCCGGTCTATCTCGAAGTGGTGCGCGGCTTTACGCCGTCGACGACGGGGCTCTTGCTGGTGCCGCTGACAATCGGCATCGGTACCGGCTCGCTGGTTACCGGCCGCCTGGTCAACACCACCGGGCTGACAGCGGTGTTTCCAACCGTCGGGCTCACTTTGTGCACCGCCAATTTCATCGTGCTGGCGTTTTGGGCGTCGGATTTCGGCACCACCGGGCTTGCCGTCCTGTTGCTGCTCACCGGCCTGTTCATGGGAACGGTGATGGGCGTTGTGCAGGTCAGCGTGCAAAGCGCGGCCGGGCAAATGCGGCTCGGCGAGGCGGCGGCCTCGGTGCAGTTCTCGCGCTCGATCGGCGCGGCTTTCGGCACCGCGCTGGTGGCGACCCTGCTGTTCGGCATGCTGGCGATCAGAAATCCCGACGCGGCGGCGCTGTTCGCAGCCATGGTCGAGCACGCCAGGAATGCCGGCGCGACGCTTTCGCCGGATCAGCGCACGGCGATTGCCGGCGATATCGCATCGGCTTTTCGCGCCGCGTTTCTGCTGATGGCGCTGTTCACCACCGGCGGTTTCTTTCTGGCGTTGACCAACCCGCTAAGACGGATCTAGAGCGTTTTCGAGCGAAGTGGGCACCGGTTCGCGTGAAGAAAACGCGACAAAACAAAAGACGCC
>CAITJJ010000086.1 GCA_903892675.1 uncultured Hyphomicrobiales bacterium
CCAAGGCGAGCGACCTTCAGGACGAAACCGCCGCCTAAAAGATCAGGCCGTCACCAACTTTAGGCGATAGCTCCCGTAGGTGAAATAATTCTGCCTGGCGATTTTGTCGTTGAGCACGCCGGCGTTGAGATTGACGCGCATCACGTTCGACAGCCGTAGCGTCGCCGGCAGCGTCGCGGCGTAGGACGTGGTCTCTTTCGTGATCAGATCGTAGCTCGCCTGCCCCGACAGCCCGAGACCCCAGTTGCCGATGGCCGTCGGGATCAGGTTGGTCTTGAGCTTCGGCGTGGCGCCGCTGCCCCATTCGCCGTCGGCGCGCGTGCGCGTCAGTTGCACGCTCGCTTCCACCGGCTGCTGCGGGGAGCCGACCACGCAGGACGGCGACAGCGCGCCTATGAAATCGTGGTTGCCGGCGGCTGAAATCCAGCTCTCGACTTTGCAGCCACCCGGCTCGCCGACATCGGCGGTGTCGACCTGATAGGCGCCGCCTGCGGCCCGCGCCTCACTCGCGAATACGGCCGCAAAAGCGGACGCAACAACAAAAGCACTCACCCGCAACGCGTTCACAGCAAGCCCCCCAAATTTGGCTTTACGTCTAAGCCGTAACCCTAGCAAATGAAGGGGCGAGAAAAAGCAAAAAAGCTTCAAACCGGGCGCAGCCGTTCCGCCTCTCCGACCGCGCAGCCGAGCGCCTTCCTGTCCCATTTCGCCGGATCGGCCGCCGCGTCGTCGGTGCTTTGCAGAAATTCCATCAAATTCACATCAAAATAGCCGGTCTTGCCTTCATCCCGCGCCAGGACGCTATGACCCCGCAAAACGCCAGAGGCCGCCCTGTCACAGGCGGCCTCCGTTTCGTCAGCGTAAGTGCAAAGGCTAGTAGCCGCGATACGGCTTGCAGACGCCGTCCTGAACCGTGTAGTTGCGCGGACACCTGCCGCCGCGCACGCGATAGGCGCGCCGCTCATAGCGGCGGTCCCAGCCGGGACGATAGCCCGGCTCCTCGTAGCGGGGCCCGATGTGGGCGCCGTAACCCGGACCCGAATAGTAGATCTGCGCCGACGCGACGCCTCCGGTGGCCAAAAGTGCCGCCGCCGCCAAAGTCGCTAGTGCAATTTTCCGCATGAATGTCGCCTCCCTGTGAGAAACGACAAGTTCCGTCGCGCCGAAAAGTTCCAGCGATATTTGGCGATTGCGGCGGCCTTACACCGCCCTCGCCTTTCCGGCTTCCCCCACTTTGCAATCCAGCGCCTTGCGGTCCCACTGCGCCAATTCCGCCGCCGCTTCATAGGTGCTTTGCAGGAATTCCATCAACGTCGCGTCCGAATCGTCGGCCAGCCGCACCGCGTCATAAGGCAAAATGAATTCGCCGAGAATTTTGGAAAAGAACGCCTTGTCCGGTTTCACCTTGGCCTGATCGAAGCCGGGCGGCGCGGGATAGGCATAGGAATAGAACGCCGGAAAATTCACCGGCCCTTTCGACCCCGGCCAGAAGCCGGCGCTGGAGACTTCATGCGAATAAGCCTCGCGCGCCACGCTGTTGGGCAGATGCGGAATGCCGCCGGGATGTTGCGGTGCGCGTCTCCCGGAAAAGCGCGTCACGGCGAGATCGAACGAGCCCCAGAAGAAATGCACCGGACTCGATTTGCCGATAAAGCCGGTGCGGAAGCGCGCCAGCACGTCGTTGACGGAAACGAGAATGCGATGAAAGCGCCTCACCGCCTCGGCGTCATAGCTGCGGTGCAGGACGTCTTTTTCGAACACGGTGCATTCGGGCAGTTCGCACGGCATGGTGTTGATGGTCACGTCGATGCCGAGATCGCGCAGCGCGGCCATCGCCTCGCCATAGAACTTCGCCACCGACACGCCTTTGCCGTCTTCGGATTTGAGCGTCACCTGGCGCTCTTGCCCGTCGCTGGTCGCGATCCTGAGCTTATGATCGATGAAGTCGAAGTCGATCTGGAACGAGCGGTCGCCGTCGCCGATCGGCCCGGTGGTCAGCCCGCGCGCCGAGACATAAAGTGTCACATGCCAGGAATGGTTCAGCCAGGGCGTGCGGGCGAGCCTGATCTTGCCGACAACTTGCGTCCACAGATGCAAGGTGGCGGCGGTGTCGGCCCAGGCGATAAAGGGCAGTTCGGGCCAGCGCGTATCGTTCATGGCTCATCCTTCGGTGTGACAGCCACTTTAACGGCGGAAGCGGCCACACTCCACAGGCGGCTTATGCAAACCGCCCTGTATAGGCCGCAAACCATTGACGTAACGCGCGTCATCTGCAATCTCGGCTTTCTTTGCCTCTATTGGAATCGACAAGCGCACGATGTCCCGAAGACCATACCGCCTCGGCCGCTCGCTCACGGGCTTAGGGCTGTTCGCCACAAAGCCGATCAAGAAGAAGTCGCGCATCGCCGAATATACGGGCCGCCGGCTCGGCATCGATGCCGC
>CAITJJ010000087.1 GCA_903892675.1 uncultured Hyphomicrobiales bacterium
AACCTGCCGGGCACGCACACCACCGAGCCGACCTTCGGATTGCCGGCGACCTGGGTCGACGCCAGCATCAAGGAAGAAGCGGCGATGCGCGGCTACACCGTGGTCGACGCCGCCACCGTGCTGTCGACGCATCTGACCGAATTGCTCAAAGGCAACATGTCGGACCTGCTGTCCTACGGCGAGGTACAGAAGCTGCTCAAGGACCTGCCGAAGGAACAGAGCGAACTGCTTAAGGACCTGGTGCCGACGCTCATTACAACGTCCGGCATCCAGCGCGTGCTGCAGATCCTGCTCGGCGAGCGCGTCTCGATCCGCGATCTTTCCACCATCCTGGAAGGCATCGCCGAAGGCGCCGGCTCGTCGCGCAATCCGACCACTTTGGCCGAACACGTCCGCGCCCGCATCTCGCGCCAGATATGCGCGCAATACACCAGCCACAACGGCTATCTGCCGCTCATCGCCATGTCGGCTAAATGGGAACAGGCCTTCGCCGAGTCGATCGTCGGCCAGGGCGACGACCGACATCTGGCGATGCAGCCGTCGCGGTTGTCGGAGTTTATCACCGCGGTGCGCGAACGCTTCGAGGCGGCGGCGCGCGAAGGCGAAGCGCCGGTGCTGGTCACCTCGGCCAGCATTCGGCCGTTCGTGCGCGGCATCGTCGAGCGCTTCCGGGCGCAAACGCCGGTGATCTCGCAAAGCGAGATTCACCCGCGCGCAAGATTGAAGACGGTGGGGAGTATTTAAGGGTTGTCGCCGGCATAACTTCCATCCGTTGCGGCAATCTTAAAAATACGCTATTTTATCCCGTACCACCTTGCCGTACAATGGACTTTAATAACGGGAGGTCGCAGATTGGCGATTAGTTCGGCAGACAGAAACAAGCGGCATAATTATGAGCTGGCATGTTTAATTGCTGCCAAGCTGATCGAAGACCCGTCTTTGGTTGAGCACGGCCGCCGACATCTCGAACGTCACATTAAGTGCAGCCCTTTCCAGCGGCGTTACTATGAGATGTGGTCTAAGTTGCTGACTTTGGAGCCGCGTGAGATCGCCTCGCGACTGGTTGCTCAAAGCCCTGAGGGCGACTTGCTGAGAGATACCCGGCCGGTCTTCTATGTAATCGAAGCAGCAGAACGTGCGGCCATACTCAACAAGTCACGCCAAGCGCTAACCTGAATGCACGTCGGCCAAATCAATCACGTTTTGCGGGCCGTTTCGAATATTACCAATCATAAAACGTTCGTTATTGTCGGTGCATCGGCGGTTATTGCTCGGCTTCATGGCAATATTTCCGCACCCATGACAATGACAGCGGAAGTGGACATCTATGCCTTCGACGCTCAAAATGTCGAAGATCTGTCGGATATGATCGACGCGAATATCGGGCAAGATTCTCTTTTTCATTCGACCTTTGGCTATTACGCTGATGGCGTCTCCCCGGAAACTGCCAAGATGCCGACCGACTGGCTAACGCGGGCGGTCCTATACAATCCGCCGGAGGCCCCGGGTGTCACAGCAATACTGCCGGACGTAAACGACATCGCACTGGCAAAATTGGTTGCTTGGCGAGAGAAAGACATTGATTGGCTTGAGTCTGGGATCAAATCCGGCATTCTTTCATTGGACCTTATGAGAGAACGCTCGATTTCAATGCCACCGGAACAGGCCTTTTCAGTTTTTCAAGAGAAGTTTAAAATTCTCGCGGCGAGGGTAAAACGCGGCTGAAGACCGTGAGAAGCATTTAAGCGCCGGACTTGACGTCCGTCGCGTCAGGCGGACGGCGGTGCGGGGGGCGCAGCCTTCCGCGCTTCAAATTGCGAATACGCCTCGAACGCATGACTTGCATACATGGCTGATGGCCCGGCACCCATATAGATAGCCATGCCAAGAACCTCGGCGACTTCATCTCGGGACGCCCCTTGCTCGAAGGCAGCCTTGACGTGAAACGCAATGCAATCATCGCATCTCACCGCGACTGAAATAGCGAGTGCGATAAGTTCCTTTGTCTTGCTGTCGAGGGCCTTCCCCGATAACGCAGCCTGAGCAATATCGGCAAAGGCTTTCATAACCTCGGGAGCGCCGCCCCGAAGATTGCGCAGCGGCCCGGTCAAATCCTTCACGAAATCGGGCCATTCTTTCATCTGGCAAATTCCAACTTTCCCGATTGCTTTTTGGCTGGTCGGCACCCTTATGGGCACTTTGATAATTCAAATCCAGCTTCCAGTTTTTGACATGCATCAACGCGCCACAATGACGGGGTGGCCTGCGGTTAGTTCTTCTTGAAGACGTCTCTGACTACCCCGACGGCTATCGCCGCCATAGACGTCCTATGTCGGGGAGCCTACACTGCGGAATCACCGGCGGCGCAAAGGCCGGCGCGGTGACTGAGAGACAGTCTGTGCTCCCACGGTCAAGGAGCGGAAACTGTGATATCTCGCACCCCGAAGGCGAAGCCCCGCGCGCCGGGCAAACGCAGCGATCGCGGCATGAAGACGCCGTTCGATCCGGCGACTTATCTGGAAACCGTGGCCAAGGGCCGGACGATCTCGCTGCACAAGAAGAAGGGCCTCATCTTCAAGCAGGGCGACGACGCCGATTCCGTGATCTATATCCGCTCCGGCAAGGTCAAGGTCACGGTCCTCTCCGCGGAAGGCAATGAAGCCGTTGTCGCCATTCTTGGCGCCGATGAGTTTCTCGGCGAAGGCTGCCTGATCGGCCAACTGAAGCGGCTGGCGACAGCCTCGGCGATGACGGAATGCACGATCATGCTCGTCGCCAAGAGTGAAATTCAAAGGGTGCTGAAGCAGAAGGCGACTTTTTCGCAAATGTTCGTCACGCATATTCTGGCGCGCAACGCACGAATTCAGGAAGACCTGGTCGATCAGCTTTTCAATTCGACGGAAAAGCGGCTGGCGCGCGTCCTGCTGTTATTGGCAAACTTCGGCAAGACCGGCCGGCCCGAGCCGATCCTCGGCAAGATCAGCCAGGAAACGCTGGCGGAAATGATCGGCACGACGCGCTCGCGCGTCAGTCATTTCATGAACAAATTTCGCAGGCTCGGTTTCATCACCTACAACGGGAACATCGACGTCCATAGTTCGTTGCTCAGCGTGGTGCTGGCCGACAAGGGACGATCCGTCGCACCGACGCCATAAGCGCGACGCGGGCGGCAACCGCACATTAATGAGTGAATCGCCAAGTGAGCGAAATCACCAAGTGAGCGAATTCGCACAGTATTGCTCGTGCCCCTCCTCTAGCCTCCGCGCCTATCAGTGGAGTCAATTGGAGGAAACAATGAGAAAAACATTCCTGGCCGTCGCCGCCGCGGCAGTGATCGCAATCGGCACCGTCGCCGCGCCAACGCCGAGCCGCGCCAACGGTCTGGTCGTCGCGGCCATCGTCGTTGGCGCCGTTCTCGCCACCTGTTTCGTGGTCCAGGCGGTCGCGCATCCGGCCTACGCCACAAACGACGACAGGCGGTGGCACAAGCGGCATCATCGCCGGCATCACCGCAATCGCGCCAATTAAAGCGCCGCTGGACGGCTAAACAAACGACAAAAAAGGCCGCCGTACGGGCGGCCTTTTTTCAATCCGCGGCCGATGGCAAAGGCACACAGGCGATGCGTCGCGACGACGCAGCTGTTTCAATGTGTCCTGTTTAGATCAGTTTCGCCAATTTGCACCTGCTAGCCTTGCCATCAGGGGACGCGACAAGCGTCGGAGGCCGTCATGCGCGCCATTTCGCTCAGCGATCGCGTGAATCAATTGGCAGTCGCAATGTCGGGGACCATGTTTCACCAGCCAGCGGATTGCCCTCTCGAATCATGCGCCGCGCTCAGAAACGGGACGGCCGAGTTGGAGCGGCTCCAGCAGGCCGAAACCGATCTATCTGCGTCGCTGGCGCGCGAGCGTCTGTTGGTGGAACAGAAAGACGAAATGATCCGCCACAAGGATCTGCTGGGCCGCGAGTCCGATCATCGGCTGATGAACGGCCTGCAAATGGTGACCAGCCTGCTGTCGATGCAGAGCCGGCTGACCCAGGACAAGGAAGCGGCGGCGCAATTACAGATCGCGTCCAACCGGGTCGCCACCATCGGCAGCGTCCACCGCAGCCTGCACGCCCTCGATCACATCGAAAGCGTGGACTTGACTGCCTATCTCAAGGACCTCTGCATGGATATTTCCGGCATGTTGGCCGGCACAAGCGAGGGAAATTTTCTCACGGTCGAAGGCACGCGGCTGAAAGTGCCAAGCACCACCGGCATTCCGCTCGGCTTTATCGTCAGCGAGATGGTGACAAATTCGGCCAAATACGGGGCTGGCAAGATTACCGTGCGCGTCGCGGCGGACCCGGGCAACGGCTACACCCTTTCAGTGTCCGATTGTGGCGCGGGATTGCCGAAAGGCTTTGACCCCGCCAAATCGAAAGGCCTCGGGATGCGCATTATCCTGTCGCTGGTCAACCAGATCGGCGGCCAGTTGTGCTTTTCGGCCGGCGATGACAATCGCGGCACCCGATTCACGGTCAGCTTCACCGGCTAGATCACCACGCCGGCGCATCCCGCTACCTATGGTTCCGGAACCGGAACCTGGCCCGCGTTCGACCTTTCCATAATCCAGTTTAATACGCTTTCCAGCCCCTTTTGCGCGGGCTTTTGTAACCACGTTCCTACAGCCGGCCTTTATCTTTAATTGCTTGAATGGGCGCTGGAACGGGGGCCAAGAATGGCTCCCGCATGCCGGCCCGGGCGCTTCCGGAGCCGTCAGCGCAGGCAGCACGTCAGATCGATGAGTTTACGCGCTCGCCTCCTCTTGCTCGTCACGCTGGCAACTCTGGTGCCGGCGATCCTGTTGGGGCTTCGCTTTTTCCACAATCGCGCGGCCGAAATCGACGCGGCGTCGGCGCGATTGGCCACGCTCGCCAACAACATCAGCTACGATCTCGACGAGAAAATCCTCGGCACGGCGCAACTGCATTTCGGGCTGGCGCGCGCCGTCAATCTGGACAACTCCGATCGGGCGGAATGCTCGGCGTTCCTTTCAGCGGTGCGGGAGGAATATACGCAGTATACCGGCATTCTGACGATCAGGCCGAACGGCAAGCTGTTTTGCGATTCGTTGCAGAGCAACCGCGACCTCGATCTCAACGACCGCGATTATTTCAAGCGGGCGCTGGTGACGAAGGGTGCCGTGACGATACAGCCGGCCGTCGGCAGGCTCACCGGAATATCGGTGCTGCAAATCGCCTATCCCGCGCGCTCGCCGGACGGCGATCTGAAATTCGTCTTGCTGGCGTCCGTCAACCTGCAGAAGTTCGTCGATTTTTATACCCTGCGCCTGTCCGGCGCCGTGGATATTTTGCTGGTCGACAAGGCGGGCACCGTTCTGGTGTCGCCGCATACCGAAACCTGGACCAAGCCGAACGGCGCGTCGATCGCGGATTCCGATCTGTTCCGGTTCGCGGCCGCGCAATCCGGCGGCCCCGTCCGTGAAGTGACGGGCATCGACGGCAAAAAACAGTTCTGGGCCACGGCCGAGACCCCCGCCATTCGCGATGCCGGCCTCTATGTCATGGTCGGCATGCCGAGAGACGGCCTGGTAGCCGCCGCCAACAAGCGGCTGTACGAAGATCTCATGATCATCGGCATTGTCGCCATGGTGCTCTTCGCCGGCGTCTGGCTGTTCGCGGAAATCGGCGTTCGCCGTCAGGTCGGCCGCATCGCGGCGATGGCCAAGGCGCTCGGCGCCGGCGATCTCGGCGTGCGCATACCCGCGCCGTATCCGAGCGGCGAACTGGGCCTGCTGATGCAGAAGCTCAACGCCACCGCGCAGTCGCTGCAAGGCCAGCATGCCGCGATCGACGAACTGAACCGGAAGCTTAGTCAATCGCAGGCCGAGGAAGCGCGCACCAAGGTGTTTCTCGACACCATTATTGAGAACATTCCTCTGCCGATCTTGGTAAAAGCGCCGCACGGACCGGCGCAAAGCGCCAAAGACTGGCGAATCACGCTTCTCAACAAAGCCTATGAGGACTTCACCGGGTTTTCGCGGGAAAACTTGATCGGCAAATCTCTGCGCGAGTTCTACGCAGGAGAGTCAGTGGACCTTATAACCGCTTTGGATGACGATGCGCTGTATTCTGCCACCCCAACCGTCCCGATCGAATATCCATTGACGGCCAAAAATGGCGTGCGAATCGTGACGTCGGAGCGAGTCGTCATTCGCGACGACAACGGCGCCGCGCTGTACCTGCTCACACTTATCGAGGACGTCACCGACAAGCGCCGCGCAGAGCAGCGCATCACGCATATGGCGCATCACGACACGTTGACGGATTTGCCGAACCGGGCGGCCTTCAATGCGTGCTTCGCCGACACGATCGCCAAAGCGGCGAAGGACGGCGGGCGCTTCACCGTTCTCAGCATCGATCTCGACCGCTTCAAGGAAGCCAACGATGTCTAAGGCCATTCCGCCGGCGACATGCTGCTCCAGGGTGTAGCCTGCCGCATGCTTGCCGCCGCGCCGGAGGCCTTCGTCGCCCGTATCGGCGGCGATGAATTCACACTCATTATCACCACGGGTGAGCAGCCGGCGGCGGCGGAGGCTGTCGCCAAACGCCTGCTCGCCGCCTTTATCGATGACTTCGTGATCGATGGAAAATCGATTCAGATCGGCCTGAGCATCGGCGGCGCCGTCTATCCGGCTGACGGCACCGATGCCAAGACGCTGATGGCCAATGCCGACGCCGCGCTCTATCAGGCGAAAGCGGCGCCTCAGATGTCGCTGATGTTCTTCCAGCCGGAAATGGGCTTCCAGCTGCAGGAGCGGCACAATCTGCAACTCGATCTGCGCCAGGCAATCGCGCGCGGCGAACTGCTGTTGCACTACCAGCCGCAATTCCACATCGCCGGCGAAGTGATCGGCTTTGAGGCGCTAGCCCGCTGGCATAGCCCGACGCGCGGCCTGGTGCCGCCCTCGACCTTTATCCCGATAGCCGAGGAGTGCGGCCTCATTATTCCGCTGGGCGAATGGGCGCTGCGCGAGGCGTGCCGCGAGGCGGCGACCTGGGCCGAACCGCTGGCCATCGCAGTCAATGTCTCGCCGATCCAGTTCCATCACGGCGATCTGCCCGGCCTGGTTCACACCATCCTGCTGGAGACCGGGCTGGCGCCGGCGCGGCTGGAACTTGAAATTACCGAGGGCGTGCTGATCAACGACTTCTCGCGCGCAGTGTCGATCCTGCGCCGGCTCAAATCGCTCGGCGTGCAGATCGCGCTGGACGATTTCGGCACCGGCTATTCGTCGCTGTCCTATCTGCACGCCTTCGCTTTCGACAAGATCAAGATCGACCGCGCCTTCATTTCCGATCTGGAACACAATCACCACTCGATGGCGATCGTTCGCGCGGTGATCGGCCTCGGTCACAGCCTCGAGATTCCGATCCTCGCCGAAGGTGTCGAAACCGAGTACCAGCATGGCTTCCTGGTGACGGCGGGATGCGACCAGATCCAGGGCTATCTGGCCGGCCGCCCGTTCCCGATCGAGCGTTACGCCGAACTGGTCAACGGACCGCCGCCGGCAAGCGAGCGGCATTCGGAATTGCCCCTTGAGCAAACCGGACGGCCTATGGCCGCGCGCGGCTGAGGATTGCCGCCGGCCAGGTTCGATGGCGCGGTTTGATAATGTCGCGGCCGCGCCTTACGCTGCCAATCCCTTCACTTCCGCCGCGCCTTCAAAGCGCCGGGCACGGACAGTCACAGCAATGGCGGACGATCCCGAGGCTTACGATTACATCGTCGTGGGCGCCGGCAGCGCCGGCTGCGTGCTGGCCAACCGGCTGACCGCCTCGGGACGCTATCGCGTCCTGTTGTTGGAAGCCGGCCCGCGCAATCTGCACCCCTGGCTGCACATCCCGCTCGGCTACGGCAAGTTGTTCACCGACCGGCGCTATAACTGGTGCTACCAGACCGAGCCGCAAGCTGAATGTCACGGCCGCAACGTCATCGCGCCGCGCGGCAAGGTGCTGGGCGGCTCAAGCTCGATCAACGGTTTGATCTATATCCGTGGCCAGGCCGGCGACTTCGACCATTGGCGTCAGCTCGGCAATGCCGGCTGGAGCTTCGACGATGTCCTGCCCTACTTCCGCAAGGCCGAAGGCAACGAACGCGGCGCCAACGAATTCCACGGCGGCGATGGACCGCTCGGCGTCTCCGACGTGCGCGACGAGCATCCGCTTGCCAAGGCCTTCATCGCCGCCGCCATCGAAGCCGGCCATCGCCGCAATGACGATTTCAACGGCGCGGCGCAGGAAGGCGCCGGCTATTACCAGACGACGATGCGCGGCGGCGTGCGCTCATCGACCGCGGCGGCCTATCTCAAGCCGGCGCGCGGACGCGCCAATCTGCGCGTCGTGCCGGAGGCGCTCGCCACCCGCATTCTGTTCGACGGCAAGCGCGCCAGCGGCGTCGAATATCTGCGGGGCGGCGAAACCGTGAAAGCTTTTGCCAGCGGCGAGGTCATCGTCGCGTCGGGATCGTTCAATTCGCCGCAGCTCCTGCAATTGTCCGGCGTCGGTCCGGCCGAACGCCTGCGCGCGCTGGGCATTCCGGTCGTCGCCGACCTGCCCGGTGTCGGCGAAAACCTGAGTGATCATTATTTCGGCCGGCTGATCTATCGCAGCAATGAGCCGATCACGCTCAACGACGCGGTGCGCGACTGGCGGCGCGGCGCCGCCGCGGTGCTGCGCTACGCGCTATTCCGCCGCGGCTATTTCGCGATTCCTGCGCTGTCGGCCGGCTGCTTTGCCCGCGCCCTGCCATCGGCGGAGACCCCCGACATCCAGCTGTCGCTCGCGCTTTATTCCATGCGCAATCTTGGTGACAGCCTGGACACCTTTTCCGGCGTCAGCGGCATTATCACCCTGCTGCGTCCGGAAAGCCGCGGCTCGGTGCGGATCAAATCGAGCGATCCGCGCCAGGCGCCGGCGATCGATCCGAATTATCTCGCCACGCCGAAGGACCGCGACACGCTGGTGGCAGGCGCTCGCGCGCTGCGGCGGATTTTCCGCTCACCGGCGCTCTCCGGCCGCATGGCCGAGGAGGTCGAGCCCGGCCCGGATTGCCATACCGACGAGGCCTTGCTCGACTTCATCCGCCGGCGCGGCTCGACCGTCTATCATCCCGTCAGCACCTGCCGGATGGGACCGGATCCGATGTCGGTGGTCGATGAAAGGCTGCGCGTGCGCGGCTTTTCCGCCCTGCGGGTCATCGATGCGTCGATCATGCCGGCCATCGTCTCCGGCAACACCAATGCCGCGACCATCATGATCGCCGAGAAAGGCGCCGACATGCTGCTCGCCGACGCCCGGAATGCCTGATATCGGGGACCAGCATTGCGCGCGGCCGGGTGAAACGCGGCGCATGAAATGTAGCCAAATGGCCATCGAATGCGGTAGACTCGGTTTAAGCATATTCGCGCCCCGCCCCTGTAAAGCCACGAATTCGCGCCTATATAGAGGCAACCCCTCATTCTGCCCGGTCGCCGGGTGTTTCGGAGATTTATCGTGAAACCATTCGATTTTTCCGCTCCGGCGGAGTTATTTCCGTCGCGTAATCGCAAGATCGCCAGCAAGGTCCGCTATCGCCGTTTCGACACCGCCGCCGACGCCATTCGCTTCGCGGTCGAGGAACTGCCGGAGCCGCTGCTCCTCGGCGCCTATATCGAGATCAACGAGGCGCGCCTCGGCCATAAGGACATCCGTGCGCTATACGATTGCGACAGCTATCCGCTGCCGAAGGCGGCCGTCGCCGCGCGGGCCGAAGCGGTTGCCGACGCCTGAGTGCTAAATCGGAAATCCCGCGCAATTGCGCGGGGTTTGACGGTTTTCGCCGTTTCGTATATGAAAAAACCGTTGAAACTTTAGTTTTCGGTTAGGCCTTGCTGCGCTGCCCGTTTGGGCGCTTGTCAACGCACCCCCAAAACCGGTGTTTCGATCGCACTGGCGACCATCGCCTGGGCGCATCACAACGCAAGCAGCGCATAACGCAAAGGTGCCACGATGGCGACAGGTACGGTCAAGTTCTTCAATACCCAAAAGGGTTTCGGCTTCATCACCCCGAGCGACGGCTCCAAGGACGTGTTCGTGCACATCAGCGCCGTCGAGCGCGCCGGCATGAGCACCCTCAACGAAGGCCAGCGCCTGTCGTACGAAATCGTCACCGAGCGCGGCAAGCAGGCCGCTTCCAACCTTCAGAACGGCTGACCGGCGCCACCTCGTCGCTGATTAAACGGCGGAACGCCCGGCCTCTGCGCCGGGCGTTTTCGTTATCAATGGCGAATTAAGAATCAGGAATGCGAGCACGCCCATGACCCACAAATTCGCCACTGGCCAGGATGTCTATTACGAGCCGACATTCGGCAATGCTGCGGCGCGCGGGCAATACAAGGTG
>CAITJJ010000088.1 GCA_903892675.1 uncultured Hyphomicrobiales bacterium
CCCATGCCGCCAACATCCTCGGCATTTCGATCCGGACGCTGCGCAACAAATTGAACGAATATTCCGCCGACGGCGCGCCGATCCCGCCGCCGCATGGCGGCGAAATGCGCGGCGCGGCGTAAGCAGGGCGAATATTCGGCGCTGTTCTGTGCTGCGAGAATCAAAAAGCCCGGCGCTGCCGCCGGGCTTTAGTTTGTCATGCGTCATCGCGTTTGTTACTTACGCGCCGCCTTCTTAACGGTATTAGGCTGCTTCGCATCGTCACGCTGCTGGGCGGTATCGAGTTCGACAGCCTTGGCCATGAGTTGATTGCTCATCGCCTCGAGCTGATCGGCCATGGCACGGCCAGCACGCGCCAACTTCACGCATTGGTCGGCGGTATCGATCAGGTAGTGTTCAGTGTTGCTCATAACGTCCCTATATCTTCACCACCGCATATGAGAGCCTGCGCCGTGTATGCAACCCGCCGTACAATCAAAATTCATGTCGTTGACGCAATATTATGACAATGAGCGCCGTAACCCGGTTCATTTATAAAATCTGCCCGGAAACGCTGTGGCGGGCCGCGGAATCAGACGGCGTGTTTCGCGGTTCGGCCGTTGACCTGGCCGACGGCTTCATCCATTTCTCGACCGCCGAACAGGCGGTAGAGACCGCGGCCAAGCATTTTGCCGGGCAGAATGATCTGCTGCTGGTGCAGGTCGACAGCGATCGCCTGGGCGACCGTCTACGCTTCGAGCCATCGCGTGGCGGCGCCCTGTTTCCGCATCTTTACGGCGATCTCGCCGTCGCTGCGGTGAGCAAAGTCGAGCCGCTGCCGCTGGGGACGGATGGCAAGCACCTCTTTCCGCCGCTAGTCTGATTGTCTTTGAATACCGGCTTTGCATTTCCATCAAGGAACAAGCCTGGCGCTGACGGTTTGTTCCGGTACAGCCAAAGGTATCGCATGACCAACCCGTCACCGTTCTGGGCCAGCATTCACCGTTCGGTGTTTCACAGCGCCGCCGGCCCGCTGCGCGTCACTGAGTCCGCGCCGCGCCCGGGCGGCGCGGTACGCTATCGCTGTCCCCACAATGACAGCCTGGTGCTGGTGACCGATGACGCGACCTTGGCCGCGCTCGAGCGGCCCACGGCGCGCCTGCGCTGCGCCGCCTGCGGTGAAATGCATCTGTTGACGCAAGACGACCGGCACAGCCCGTAAAATTAAATTCCGTGCGGCTGATCGCGCCGGGCTCACGTGAGCGTGACCGCGCGCGGCACATCTAAATCGCCAGCGCCTCCGTATCACTTGATGTCTCCGCCAGCAGGAAGGGGACACCAACCAAGGACGGAGCAACAATGAAAATTCTCAGCAAGACAGCCCTCGCCGGGGCAGCGTTCGCGCTCGCCCTCAGTGCCACCGCTTTCGCACAGACCAAGATGGTCGGCGGCGCCGAAATGTTCCCGACCAAAAATATTATCGAGAACGCCGTCAATTCGAAGGACCACACCACTCTGGTCGCGGCGGTGAAGGCCGCGGGCCTCGTCGAGACGCTGTCCGGCAAGGGCCCGTTCACGGTCTTCGCGCCGACCAACGCCGCATTCGCCAAGCTGCCGGCCGGCACCGTCGAGACGCTGCTCAAGCCCGAGAACAAGGCCAAGCTGACCAAGATCCTGACCTGTCACGTTGTCGCCGCGAATGCGATGTCGACCGCGATCAACAAGATGATCAAGGACGACGGCGGCGCGCACAAGGTCAAGACCGTCGGCGGCTGCGTGTTCACCGTCAAGATGAACGGCGACAAGCTGCAGATCGTCGATGAGAAGGGCCAGACCGCGACGGTGACCATCGCCGACGTCGCGCAGTCGAACGGCGTCATCCACGTCATCGACACCGTGCTGTTGCCGGCCGGCTGATCCCCGACAGCCCTGGCAACAAAAAAGAGCCCGCCGCGTCGCCGCGGCGGGCTCGATTTTTTTAATGCACGATTGCCTTTAAGAATGCGCCGCTGCCTGCCGCGTGTTGCCGGCAAACAGACGGCCGAGCGCAAAGGCGCCGTCGCCGAGCAGGGCCTGAATGCCGGAGGCGACGATCAGGAAGGCGGGATATTCCCAGCCGCCATTCGGATAGGAGAACACGAAGCCGTTCGGCAGATGCACCTTCAGGGCGCCGAGCAGGATCGGCAGCATCAGCAAGGCAATGGCGCGGGTCTGCACGCCGAGGATCATCAGCGCGCCGCCGCCGATTTCACCGGCGACGACGAGATAGGCGGTCCAGCCGGGGAAACCCTGCGACTCGAAGAAGCCGACAGTCGTCGGCAGGCCGAGGGTCAGAAGCTTCCACAGGCCGTGCGAAAGAAAGATCGTGCCGAGGGTCACGCGCAACGCGGTGGCGGCGTAGTCGTTATTCTGGGTCGGGCGGTTCATGATATTTCTCTTTGTGCGGGCGTTCATCAGGACCGGGGGCGTCGGCTCGCTCGCGGCGGCCCGGATCAATCTCTGTCCCGACACATCTAGACGACGCACATTTGCAATGCGATAAGCATTATTGCCTTCTGTATTTGCAATTTTGCAAAAGCCCGCCAAAGGACCTGCCGATGTTCGCCTGGGACGACCTGCGCTTCGTGCTGGCGGTGTCGCGTACCGGCAATCTGCAAAAGGCGGCGGCCGCGCTCGGCGTCAATCACTCCACCATGTTTCGCCGCCTCAATGCGCTTGAGGCCGGACTCGGCTCCAAGCTGTTCGAGCGGCTGGCCACAGGCTACTGGCCGACCGACAGCGGCCAGCGCCTTCTGGAAGCCGCCGAGCGGATGGAGACCGAGGCGCTGGCGCTCGACCGCGATTTGTCCGGTCGCGACACGCGCCTGACCGGCACGGTCAAGGTGACCGCCTCCGAGACTCTGGCCTTCGGCGTGCTCACCGGCGAAATCGCCCGCTTCCGCCAAGCGCATCCTGGCATCGCCGTCGAGCTCATGGTCGATAACCGCGTCCTCGATCTGTCGCGGCGCGAGGCCGACGTCGCCTTGCGCGCGGCGCGCCCGGCGCAGGGCGACCTGTTCGGCCGCAAACTCGCCGACATCGGCTGGCGCTTCTACGCCGCCCCCGCCTACTTCACCGACCGCGGCAAGCCGCGCGCCTTACGCGATCTCGACAAGCATTCGCTGATCGGCTGGGGCGAAGCGACGCAGCCGACCAAGGCCGCCGCCTGGCTGGCCAGGAACATGGGCGCGGCGAGCGTCGGCTATCGCACCGGCAGCCTGGTCAACCAGTTCATGGCCGCCAAGGCTGGCATCGGCCTGGCGTTGCTGCCGACTTATCTCGGCGGCGGCGACGCCGGTCTGGTGGCAATATTGCCGCCGCTCGCCGATCTGAGGACAGAGCTGTGGCTGGTGACCCACCGTTCGCTGAAAGACACCGCGCGCGTTCGCGCCTTCATGGACATCGTCGGCGACGGGGTGAAAAAGCGGCTGGCGCAGCTCATGCGCGTCTGAGCCGCGGGCACTTCCCGGCGTCCGTTAACCTCGCGCTAACCATAAACTGGGCAAACTTTGCCGGGTTCGGGGCGTCCGCCCCGCGTCCTGTCGTCCGCGTTTTTGAAGCGGCACACCCGGGTAAGCAATGACCGACATTTCCGCCGCTCCGGCCCCCGCGACCAGCGGCTTCAATATCCCCAGCCTGAGCGCCATGGGTGAGGCGATCCGAAAAGGCGATATGGGCCTCGCCGTCGGCGTCTTGCTCATCCTCGTCATCCTGATCCTGCCTTTGCCGCCGATCCTTCTGGACATGGCGCTGGCGGTTTCGATCATCTTGTCGATCCTGATCCTGATGACGGCATTGTTCATCCAGACGCCGCTCGAATTCTCGGCCTTCCCGACCGTGCTGCTGATCGCGACCATGCTTCGGCTGTCGCTCAATCTCGCCTCGACCCGGCTGATTCTGTCGCGCGGTCATGAAGGCCCGAGCGCCGCCGGCCACGTCATTGAAGCCTTTGGCAATTTCGTGATGAGCGGCAATTTCGTCATCGGCATCATCGTGTTCACCATCCTGGTGATCGTCAACTTCGTCGTCATCACCAAGGGCTCCGGCCGTATCGCCGAAGTCGCCGCGCGATTCCACCTCGACGCCATGCCGGGCAAGCAGATGGCGATCGACGCCGACATGTCGGCCGGCCTGATCGACGAAAAAGAAGCCCGTTCCCGCCGCAAGACGCTGGAAGCCGAAGGCGGCTTTTTCGGCGCCATGGACGGCGCCTCCAAATTCGTGCGCGGCGACGCCATTGCCGGCCTGATGGTCGTGTTCATCAACGTCATCGGCGGCATGATCATCGGCATGGCGCAACAGGGTCTGCCCTTCGCCGAGGCCGCGCGCACCTACACGCTGTTGACCGTCGGCGACGGCCTGGTGACGCAGGTCCCGGCGCTGATCGTCTCGACCGCCGCCGGCCTGCTTGTGTCGAAGGCCGGCATCGCCGGCTCGGCCGACAAGGCGATGATGAAGCAATTGTCCGGCTACCCGAAGGCGCTCGGCATGTCGGGCGGCGTCATGCTGATCATGGCGCTGTTGCCCGGCATTCCGTTCCTGCCTTTCGTGTTTCTCGGCGGCGGCGCCTCGGCGCTGGCCTATGTCTTCCACAAGCGCG
>CAITJJ010000089.1 GCA_903892675.1 uncultured Hyphomicrobiales bacterium
GATACGCGGCGTGATCCAGGTGACGTGCCAGCGGCCATCGCGGGCGCCGGCGCAGGCCTTGATGACGGAGTCGAAGTCGCGATCGAAGGTGACAGTGTACTGACCCTGGCGCATCTGCCGGCGCAGGCGCTTGGCGATGTGCAGTTCGTTAAAGAACAGCAGCGAGCGCGCCGGCGGCGACCACCACTTGATCGGTCCGATATGGGCGAAGGGATAAAGCCCGCGCTTGTGCGCCGCGAGCAACGTCGGCAGCGACAGGTCGTGGACGATGCCGGCAAGACCCGGCGGATTAGCCAGCGCGCGCTCGGGATCGGGCAGCGCATAATCGGGGGCGAGCAGTTCATCGAAACACAGACGGGCGAGGTGCGGCAGGCCGCCGATGCGGGCCGGCATTAGCGCCCAGCCCAGACCCAGCGCCCAGCGTTCGGCGGTGTCGATCGGGCGCTCGCGAAACAGGGTTTCGCGGCGCGAGGCGCCACCGGTCGGGTGCAGGCTGAGGCGGTCGGCGTGAAAGGCCAAAGCGGCGCTCCGGGAAGGCGTTGTTTGTCCGTCGGTTTTGCCATGGCAGCCCTAACGGAGCGTTAGGGGAACAGGCCCGATTTCGCCGGATTTGCCCAAGGTGAGGGAGCCGTTAATGGGACCCGACACCCCCTCAGGTTGGTAATCCAATAAATACCCGTTTAACGTGCTTCTTCGGTGCGATACGCTAGCCGTGGGCGCGCCGACGGCGCGGTAAAACGGGGGGCAATCCGATGGCCAGAATTTCTCGCCGGCATGTTCTGGGCGGCGGCTCGGCGCTGCTGATCGGCGCCGGGCTCGATGGCAAGGCAGACGCCCAGGGGACGCAAGGTCCGCCGGCGGGCCGTGGGCGTCTGACCGCCGATGTCTGCGGCGTCGGCGCCGGCTATGCGGGGCTCGCGGCGGCGTATCGGCTCAAGCAGGCCGGCGTCGATGTCATCGTGCTGGAGGCGCGCAACCGCGTTGGCGGCCGCACCTTGACCGGGCCGCTCGAAGGCGGCGGCTGGATCGACTATGGCGGCCAATGGGTCGGACCGACGCAGGACCGCTTCTACGAACTGATAAGAGAGATGGGCGGCCAGACCTATCCGTCCTATGCGTCGGGCAAGTCGATCGAGCGCAGCGTGCTCGATCCGAACGTGCTCAACCGTTTCAGCGGCGATCAATATCCCGGCTCGAACATTCTCAAGGCCGCCTACGACAAAATCGATGCGCTCGCCAACACCATCGACCCGAACAGACCGTGGGCCGCGCCCGACGCCGAGCGGCTCGACGCCATGACATTCACCGAATGGCTCGCCGCCAATGTGCCGAACGAGAACGCGCGCGCATTGGTCGGCGGCGTCACCAGTTCGGTCGCTTGCGCCTCACCGTCGGAAATCTCGATCCTGGAAATGGCCTATCTGGTGAAGGCCTGCAACGGGCTGGACAAACTGTTCGGCTTTGCCGGCGGCGCGCAGCAGGACCGCGTCATTCACGGCACGCAACCGATCGCCCGGGAAGTCGCCAAACGTCTTGGCGATACGGTCAAGCTCGGCGCGCCGGTGCGGCGCATCCGCTGGAACGGCGAGGGCGTCGAGGTGGCGAGCGACGACATCACGGTGAGCGCGCGCTTCGCCATCATCTGCACGCCACCGCATCTTGCCGGCGCCATCGAATACGACCCGTCGCCGCCGACCGCCCGCGTGCAATTGACGCAACGCTGGCCGCAGGGCCTCGTTATCAAGGTGCAGATGATTTACGACGAGCCCTATTGGCGCGCCGATGGGCTCAACGGCGCTTCGCTCGATTACCGCACCATGGTGGGCGAGACGGCGGACAGCGGCGTGCCCGAGCAATATTCCCGCAAAGGCATCATGACCGGCTTCATCTATTCGGCGCAAGCCCGCAAGGCCAGTGCACTGCCGGCGGCCGAGCGCAAAAAGATCGTGCTCGACGAGATGGTGCAGAAATTCGGGCCAAAGGCCGCCAACGTCATCGAATATCACGAGATGAACTGGTCGATGCAGCAGTGGACGAGGGGCTGTTTCACCGGCTTCCTGACGCCGGGGGCGACGACCCTGTTCCGCTCGGCGGTGCGCGATCCGGTCGGGCCGCTCTACTGGGCCGGCACCGAGAATTCGACGCTCTGGCCGTCCTTTATCGATGGCGCCATCCGCACCGGCGAACTGGCGGCAAAGCAGGTGCGGGCACAATTGTAACGGGCTTTTCTGGGCCCCGCCCTGGGTGACCGGCCAAGGCGGCTAAAGATAGGTGGACGGTGCGCGCTGCCTGTTGCGGTGGCGCGCGCACTCGCTTAATTCAGGGCATGAACCCCAGCCCCAAAACCACCGCCCTCGATCCCGGCCATTTGCCAGATCACGACAAGGTGCTGATCGTCGACTTCGGCTCGCAGGTGACCCAGCTCATCGCCCGCCGGGTGCGCGAGGAAAAGGTCTATAGCGAGATCGTGCCGTACCAGAAGGCCGAGGAAGCCTTCCGCGCGATGAAGCCGAAGGCCGTGATCCTGTCCGGCGGGCCGGCCTCCGTACTCGACGCCAATGCGCCCCTGGCGCCGAAGGCGATTTATGACGCCGGCGTGCCGATCCTAGGCATTTGCTACGGCGAGCAGGCAATGGCGCAGCAGCTTGGCGGCAAGGTCGAAGGCGGCCACCACCGGGAATTTGGCCGCGCCGAAGTCGAGGTGATCGCCGACAGTCCGATCTTCGAGGGCGTCTGGGTCAAGGGCGAGAAATATCCGGTCTGGATGAGCCATGGCGACCGCGTCACCGAACTGCCGCCGGGCTTTCGCGTTCTCGGCAAGGCGCCGAATTCGCCCATCGCCATCATCGGCGACGACGCGCGCAAGTTCTACGCCACGCAATTCCATCTCGAAGTGATGCACACGCCGCAGGGCGCGCAACTGTTGCGCAACTTCGTGCGCAACATCGCGGGGCTGACCGGCGAC
>CAITJJ010000090.1 GCA_903892675.1 uncultured Hyphomicrobiales bacterium
AGAAATCGTCTACGACAACGATGGCGGCATTCTCACCGCCAATCTCGCCGACTACATGCCGCCGACCGCGCATGAGATGCCGCCTATCGAGCTGCACCACATGGAAACGCCCTCAACGCAGTCGATCACCAAGGCCAAAGGCCTGGGCGAAGGCGGCACTATCGGCGCGCCGGCCGCCGTGCTCAATGCCATCAACGATGCGCTGACGCCGTTTAACGTCGAGATCGACACCATTCCGGCGACGCCGCAACGGATACGGGCGGCGTTGCGCAAGGCCGAGCAAGCCGCAAAGAAAAAAGCATGACCGACAAGACCGCCCTCACCCTCACCATCAACGGCCGCGACCATGCCATCGCCGTCGAAGCGCGCCGCACATTGGCCGACGCGATCCGCGAGGATTGCGGGCAGACCGGCACGCATATCGGTTGCGAGCACGGCATCTGCGGCGCCTGCACGGTGATAGTTGACGGCGAACCGGTACGCTCCTGCCTGATGTTCGCTGTGCAGGCGGAAAACAAAAAGATACGCACAGTCGAAGGACTGGCCGATGGCGACACGCTGCACGTCATGCAGCAGGCCTTCATGGATCATCACGGCCTGCAATGCGGCTTCTGCACGCCGGGCTTCCTGATGCTGGCGGTCGGCGTGCTGGAGCGTGAGCCGGACATCAGCGACGACGATTTGCTTGACGTGCTGTCGTCGAACCTGTGCCGCTGCACGGGGTATCAGAACATCATCAAGGCCGTGCGCGCGGCGGCGAAAGAGATGCGGAAGTGAGAAGGGACGCACGCTTTTTTTCTTCAACTCCCCCCTTGAGGGGGAGGTCGACCGCCGATGCGTTAGCAACGGCGGTCGGGAGGGGGGTATCTGTCACACTGCCAATTACCCCCCTCCCCAACCCTCCCCCTCAAGGGGGGAGGGGGCAGACTGCGACTTGCCGCAATGTCTGAGCCTGCCCAAAAATTCGTCGGCCGCTCCGTCGCGCGTCTCGAAGACCGGCCGCTGCTGACCGGCCAGGGCCGCTTCGCCGCCGATGTATCTTTTCCCGGACAGTGGCACATGCGCGTAGTGCGTTCGCCCATAGCGCATGGAAAACTGCGCGGCAGCGACGCCAGCGCCGCTCTGGCATTGCCCGGCGTGCATGCGGTGTGGACGTACAAAGATGTCGCACACATTCCGCCGATCCCGTTTCGCCTCACCGGGCTGAAGGAACTCGAACCCTATCGGCAGACCGTGCTGGCGAAGGATTATGTGCGCTATGTCGGCGAGCCGGTCGCGGTCGTGCTTGCTGACGATCAATATGTTGCCGAGGATGCCGCCGAACTGGTCGAGTTGGACATCGAGCACGTCGCGCCGGTACTTGATGCCTCGGGCGATACCGGGCCGTTCGACGAGGGCCTGACTACCGAGCCGAGCGTGATCCGCAAAGGCTATGGCGACGTCGAGGCGGTGTTCAAGGCGGCGCATGCCATCGTCTCGCTGACATTATCGACTGGCCGCCATTCCGGCGTGCCGATGGAAACGCGGGGCGCCATCGCCCGATACGACGAAGGCCGCGATATTCTGGAAATGCACGGCGCCGCCAAGGTGCCGTGGTGGAACCGCGACCACATCGCGCAAATGATCGGCCGTACCCGCGACAACATGCATCTCTACGAGGGGCATGTCGGCGGCGGTTTCGGCATTCGCGGTGAAATCTATCCGGAAGATGTGTTGGTCTGCGCCGCCGCGCTCGCCTTCAAGAAGTCGGTCAAATGGATCGAGGACCGCCGCGAGCATCTGATCGCCGCCAATCATTCGCGCCAGCAGCAGCACAATATCCGCGCCGCCATCGACGCCGATGGCTGCATCCTCGCCATCGACAACGAATTCTTCCACGACAACGGCGCCTATATGCGCACGCATGCGGCGACGGTGCCCGATCTCGCCGCCGCCATGCTGCCGGGCCCCTATCGCGTGCCGGCCTATCGCGCCGCCGGTCACATCCGCCTCACCAACAAGACGCCGTGTGGCACCTATCGCGCGCCGGGGCGCTACGAGTCGACCTTCGTGCGCGAGCGGCTGATGGATGCGATCGCCGCGCAAGTCGGCATCGACCCCGTCGAAGTCCGCCGCCGCAATCTGATCGGCAAGGCCGAGATGCCTTACGACCTGCATCTCGACACGCTCGGCACGCATATTGTCTACGACTCTGGCGATTACGCGCTTCTGCTCGACAAGACGCTTGCCTTGGCTGGCTGGACGGATTTGCAGGCGAGCCTGACGACGCGCCGTGCGGCTGGCGAACGGGTCGGGGCCGGCGTCGCTATGTTCGTTGAGAAAAGCGGGCTCGGGCCCTCCGACACTGTGCGTGTCGATGTAAAGCGCGACGGCAAGATCGAGGTCGTCACCGGCGTCGCCTCCATCGGTCAGGGCGTAGAGACCGCGATGGCGCAGATCGCCGCCGACGCGCTTGGCGTCGACTACACCGATATCAACGTCGTCCATGGCCAGACCGACCGCATCGCCACAGGCTCCGGCGCCTTTGCCTCGCGCGTCACCGTGATGTGCGGCGAGGCGACGCGGATGGCGTCGGTGAAGTTGCGCGACAAGGCGGTCAAGCTGGCCGCCGAGTTGATGCAGGCCGACGCCGGCTCACTCGACATTGTCAACGGCGAGATCGTCCGCCGCAGCGGCACGGGCCCGTCGATGACGCTTGCCGAACTGGCGCAGGCGCGGCCGGGCGAACTCACCGCCGATGACACCTTTCTGTCATCGCATATGGTCTACCCTTACGGCGTTCATATTGCCGTGGTGCAGGTCGACGCCGACACAGGCGCGGTGGCGATCGAGCGCTACGTCATCGGCTACGATGTCGGCAAAGCCGTCAATCCGCGGCTGGTGGAAAGCCAGATTGCCGGCGGGCTGGCGCAAGGGCTCGGTGGCGCGCTGCTCGAGGAGTTCGTCTATGACGACAACGGCGAACCGCTGTCGGTGACTTTCGCCGATTATTTGATGCCGACCGCGCGCGAGGTGCCTGCGTCGTCCATCCTCATTACCGAAGATGCGCCGAGCCCGCTCAATCCGATGGGCCTGAAGGGTGCCGGCGAAGGCGGCGCCAACCCGGTTGGCGCGGTCATCGCGTCAGCCATCGACGATGCCTTGCAAAGCCCCGGCGCGGTCTCCGCATTGCCGGTGACGCCGCAGCGGCTCAAATTTCTTTTGAAGGATATAGGATCACGCTCGCGCCAACGCTAGGCGTTGTCGCCGAAGCGCTGCCGGTAGGCGCGGATATAGGCCTGCGCCGCGGGCCCGAGATGACGCCGCGTCAGTGCGATCAGGTCGTCGCGGCGGGAATGCCGCAGCGCCTCGATCATCTCGACATGGTCGCGGCGCGTGGCATTCAGCGACGCCGGGTTGGCATGCGCATATGAGCGAATGCCGGAAACCTTCTGCGCCAGATATTCGATCGTCTCGATCAGGCAGCGATTGCCGCACAGACCGAACAGCGCGCGATGGAAATGCACATTGCTGTAAAATACGCCGAGCAGGTCGCCGGCATCGACCGCCTTGCTGTGCTCGCGCTGCAAAGCCTCGAGCCGCTCGATGTCATCCTTCGGCACCGGAAACGGCAGGATGCGTACCGCCATGACCTCAAGTTCTTCGCGCACGCCATATATCTCCGTCACCTCCCGGGGGGTGAGATCGCGAACGATCGCGCCGCGATTGGGGATGCGCTGGACGATCCCCTTCTTCTCCAGTTCGAAAAGCGCCAGCCGGATGTCGCCGCGATGTGTGTTGAAATGCACGCACAGATCCTGCTCGACGAGACGTTCGCGCGGATGGCGCCGGCCGAGCACGATGTCTTCTTCCAGCTTCCGCGTGATGCGGCTGACGATGGACGGCTCGCGCGCGCTATCGAGCCTTGCCGGGACTTCGGCGGGCGCTTTTGCCGCGACTTTGCGCGCAGCCGGCTTTCTCGATGCTTTCGACGTCGCCATGGACCGTAAATTGCCACCCGCTCGAATAGTATACAATCTTAAAAACTATCTTGTGAACAAAATGGGGCTGGGTGATAATGTCGCGTCGCGCCTTCGCGGGCACGAAAAATAAGAGCCGATAACAGCGGCAATCACACGGGAGGATATAATGTCCGTTTCACGGTACCTGCCGCTTACGCGCGGCATTTTGGTCGGCGTCGCACTGGCGATGTCGTCCACAGCGGCCTTCGCGCAAAGCCGCGCTTTCTCCTTCGCCTACGACCAGCCGAAGAACAGCGGATATGGCGTCGGCGCTGAGATGTTCAACAAGAAGTTGATGGAATTGAGCAAGGGCACGCTCTCGATCAATCAGTATCCCGGCGCCCAGCTCGGCACCGAAGCGCAGACCCTGCAGAAGGTGCAGACCGGCGATATCGACTTCGTCATGCTGTCGACCGCGAACGCATCGACCGCGCAGCCGGAATCCGGCGTCTTCTCGATCCACTTCATCTTCCGCGACGAAGCCCACGCCATCAAGGTGCTCGGGGATCCGGCCGTGATCGCGGCGATGAAGGAGCTGTACGCTGCCAAGATGAAGGGCGCGCATATGCTGGGCTTGGGCTCGCAGGGCCTGCGCCACATGTACGTAAAGAAGCCGGTGGAGAAAGTCGCCGACTTGAAGGGCATCAAGATGCGCGTGCAGGCCACCGTGACCGAGGAT
>CAITJJ010000091.1 GCA_903892675.1 uncultured Hyphomicrobiales bacterium
CCTATCGCGGTGGGTGGGGGCATACAAAGGAATTGTACATGAGTATTTCAGCAGTTGGATCGTCGCCGGTTCCGCCGGTGAGCATGACCCAGACCAGCGCATCCACGTCTTCCGTCAGCAATGACGGCGACGGCAATGACGAGACGACGAAAGCTTCGGGCAGCGAAGCTCCCGTGCAGGCCGCGCCGGCACCCGGCACCGGCACTGTTGTCGATACGACGGCGTAAAGCTTCCGTATTTAATTTATGAGACGAGCCCGGCCTTTGCGCCGGGCTTTTCTTTTTTGGACTTGATGTTTTTTGCGCCCTTTGAGTCGGTCGCATTTGCGCATGAGCCGGACCTCACGCCTAGGCGTGGTGCCTCACCCTCGGTGGGCACCACGCCCCTTGCGGCTTGACGGTTCTCCCGGCGTTGGGCACACTAGAACAAATAAGGAACGATTTTAACGGCCTCGCCGTTGAAAATCGCCGATAACGTCGCTTCGTCAAAGGCTTGTCTTGAATGATCGAGGAACTGCGCCAGCGCCTGCGGGCTTTGCAGAAAACCACCGGGCTCGCGCCCGGCGCGGCGGAGGCCCAAGAGGCCATTGTGCCCTTCGGCATCGAGGCGCTCGACGACGCGCTCGGCGGTGGCCTGGCGCGCGGCGCGCTGCATGAAATCTCGGCGCCGGGCGAGGCCCATCTCGCCGCCGCCACCGGCTTCGCACTGGGGCTGGCTTCCGGCGCGCGCAACCTGCTCTGGATCGCCGAAGACATGGCCCTCACCGAGAACGGCGCACCTTACGGCCCCGGTCTCGACCTGTTCACGCTTGCGCCGGAACGGCTGCTGACCGCCGCGGTCGCGCACAAACGCGACCTGTTATGGGCGATGGAGGAAGCGCTGCGCTGCCGCGCGCTCGGCGCCGTGATCGGCGAATTGCGCGGCGGTACGCTCGATGCCGTGGCGGTGCGGCGGTTGTCGCTGGCGGCGGGGACAAGCGGCGCTCTGGCGCTGCTGCTGCGCGCGCAGCCTGCTGACGATGCCTCCACCGCCGCGACGCGCTGGATCGTCGGCGCCGCCCCGGCCGCCGAACAAACGCCCTTCGGCCCCGGCGCACCGCGCTTTGCCGCCAACCTTATTCGCAACCGCCGCGGCCCGCTCGGGTCCTGGATTCTGGAATGGAGAGACCAAGATGAGCGCTTCATCCTCGCAACGCCTGCTCAGCCTGTGGCTGCCCCGGCTCGCCACCGACCGCGTCAAAAGGTTGCGTGAGGACACAAACGAGAACTTGGCGCCGCTCGTCGTCTACGGCAAGCGCGGCAATGCCGATGTGCTGACCGCCGTCGATGAGGCGGCGGAACGTCTTGGCCTGCACGCGGGTCTCGCGCTGGCGCAGGCGCGCGCCATGCATCCGGCGATTGACGCCATCGCCGAGGACGCCGCCGCCGACGCCGCGCTGCTCGACAACATCGCCGACTGGTGCCTGCGCTATACGCCGCTGGTCGCCTGCGAGGCGCCGGACGGCCTGCTGCTCGATATTGGCGGCTGCGCGCATCTTTATGGCGGCGAGCAGGAACTGGTCGCCGATCTCGGCCGCCGCATTGCCGGCGCCGGCTTCGGCTATCGCGTCGCCATTGCCGGCACCATCGGCGCGGCGCATGCCGCCGCGCACTTCGGCGAACCGGCCGCCTATGCCGCCGGCGGCGAGCGCGACATTCTCAATCCGCTGCCACTCGCCGCGCTGCGGCTGGAGCCAGCGACGATTGCCACGCTGGCGCGCGTCGGCCTCAAGCGCGTCGGCGACATTATCGATTTGCCACGCAGCCCCCTCACCGCCCGCTTCGGCGCAAGTCTCCTTCGCCAGCTCGACCGCGCGCTGGGGCAAGAGCACG
>CAITJJ010000092.1 GCA_903892675.1 uncultured Hyphomicrobiales bacterium
ATTCAGGTTTTTAAGGACAGTCACAATGGCTAAAGCCGTCAGTTTGAAGATCAAGCTCGTGTCGAGCGCCGACACCGGCCACTACTACGTCACCAAGAAGAACTCGCGCACGCAGACCGACAAGCTGGTCAAGAAGAAGTACGACCCGATTGCCAAGAAGCATGTCGAGTACAAGGAATCGAAGATCAAGTAGGTCCGGTTCTATCGAAACTGAATGCGAGGGCGCCCCAGGGGCGCCTTTTGCATATCCGCCTTTTACTTTTGCATATCCGCCTTTTACATGTGTGCTTTTCGCATGTCGGCTCACCGGGCCGAGGGGGGAATTTTCCGCCGGGCGGGAAGCTGCTACCGTCCAGTCACCATTGCCGGGAGAACGACATGCCAAAGAAATCGCCGATCGCAATGCGCGCCTTGTTTGCCGCCCTGCTCATGTTGCCGCTCGCTCTGTCCGGCGCGCAAGCCGCCGAGCACAAGCTCGCTTTGCAAATCAGCGACAACGACCCGATCAAGATGAACGCGGTGCTCAATGTCGCCGCCAACGTGTCCAAGTATTATTCGGATAAAGGCGACGAGGTCGACATCCAGATCGTCGCTTTCAATGCCGGGCTCAACATGCTGCGCGCCGACAAGTCGCCGGTTCTCGACCGCCTCAAATCGTTCAAGCAGGGCATGCCGAATGTCGCCTTCATGGCCTGCGAGAACACACTCGAATCGATGACGAAGGCCGAAGGCAAGGAGCCGCCATTGGTCGAGAACGCCAAGCGCGTCACCGCCGGCGTGGTCACCTTGATTGAACTGAACGAAAAAGGCTGGACCATCGTCCGGCCGTAAAACGCCTGACGAGGATTACGCCGCGTCCTGAACGACGCGATTGCGGCCGTCGCGCTTGGCGCGATAGAGCGCGGTGTCGGCGCGCTTGAGCATGGCCGCGGCGGTGTCGCCCTCGCCGCCCAGCGCCGCGATGCCGATCGAAATTGTCACTTCCAGGCTCTTGGTCCCTTGCTGGATCGGGAACGGCTCGGTGGCAATGCGGCGGCGGATGCGCTCGGCGACCATGCCGGCGACCGCCATATCGGTTTCCGGCATGACGATGACGAATTCCTCGCCGCCGTAGCGGCAGGCCAGATCGATATTGCGGATCGACTTGCGAATGCGCAGCGAGAATTCGCGCAACACGTCGTCGCCGGCGTCGTGGCCGTGACCGTCATTGATCGCCTTGAAGAAGTCGATATCCAGGATCAGCACCGACAAAGGCTTGCCGCGCTGCGCCGCCTGCTCGGTCAAGGCCGCCAGATGGGTTTCCATATAACGGCGATTGAACAGGCTGGTCAGCGCGTCGGTAATCGCCATCTCGATCGACATCGCGACATTGTCGCGCAATCGCTCGGTGTAGCGCTTCTTCTTGATCTGGGTGCGCACGCGCGCCAGCATCTCGTTCTTGTCGATGGGCCGGATCAGGTAATCGTTGACGCCGATCTCGAGCCCGCGCACCAGCCGCGCATTGTTATCGGCCTCAGCAATGGCCAGAATTGGCAGATTACGAGTGCGCTCGAGCGAGCGGATCTGGCTGCACAGCCGCAGTCCGTCATGATCCTTGAGGCCGAGCGAGACGATGACTAGCTCGTAATCGCCTTCGGCGACGCTGAACAGAGCCTCGTTCGGGTCGGGTTGGACGTCGACATTGTGTTCGGTCTGCAAGGTCTGCACGACCCGCTCATAGGACGATTGCCGGTCGTCGACGATGAGGATGCGGCCGTTGCGGCCGGTTTCCGCCACCGCGTCACGCTCCGGGCTCTGGATGCCGATTTCCTTGGTGGTCAGCGCACGCATGCGCAATTCGTCCGTGACCATCTTGAGCCGCGCCAGCGAGCGCACGCGCGAGATCAGCGCCACGTCGGTAACCGGCTTGGTGAGAAAATCGTCGGCGCCGGCCTCCAGGCCGCGCACGCGGTCGGACGGCTGATCGAGCGCGGTGACCATCACGACCGGGATGTGATGTGTAAGTGGATTGGCCTTCAGACGGCGGCAGACCTCGAAGCCATCCATGTCCGGCATCATGACGTCGAGAAGGATGATGTCGCATTCGGCGCGCTCCGCCAAAGTCAGCGCTTCGGTGCCGCTAAAGGCCGTCGAGACATCAAAATACTCGGCCGATAGCCGCGCCTCCAGGAGCTTCACATTGGCCGGAATATCGTCGACGACGAGAACACGCGCGGTCATTACTGCACCCTCAGGCGGGGCCAAGGAAATGGCGGATGGTCTCGATGAACTTACCCACCGAGATCGGCTTGGACAGATAGGCCTCGCAGCCGCCTTCGCGGATGCGCTCCTCGTCGCCCTTCATGGCAAAGGCGGTCACAGCCACGACCGGAATGTGCTTGAGCTCGGGATCGTCCTTGAGCCATTTGGTGACTTCGA
>CAITJJ010000093.1 GCA_903892675.1 uncultured Hyphomicrobiales bacterium
GCTTCGCGGCCATTACGAAAAACCGTCGGAGAAGAAGGCGCGGGAGAAGGCGGAAGCGATCCGCCGGGCCCGCAAGCTGGCGCGCAAGAAGATGCAGCGCGAAGGCCTGCTGCCGATGAAGCCGCGGATCGTTCCGGGCGCTGCTGGCCCGGGTGCCGGCGGTCCGGGTGGCGCCGGTGGCCGTGGCGGCCGCGGTGGCGCCGGCGGCGGCGGCTCGCGCTTCTAGTCGATATTCAAGATTTCAGATTGAAGAGCGCGGGTCCGCAAGGTCCCGCGCTTTTTGCGTTTGGCGCTCGCGGGAAGGCGGCCCTTAACCCTTTTCACGATGTTGGGACGATATCGACAATTTCACGGAACCATATGTGTTTTGGCGGCTTTAATGGCATTGGGGCTGTCAGGTCCCGGCAATTCCCTTAACGCCGGACCGTGCAAGAGACTGGATATCGTGGGGAAATGGATAAGCAGGCCGGGTTTCTGGAGAGCGAATTCGAGCGCGCCATAAGCGCACATGCGACGGCTGACGACACCGTCGTGCCGATGGCCGGCGCGATGCGCACTATGGAAACGCTACGCGAGCGCGAGCGGCGCTTTCGCGAACTTCTCGGCGCCCTGCCCGCCGCCGTCTACACCACCGACGCCGCCGGCCGCCTGACCTATTACAACGAAGCCGCCGCCGAATTGTGGGGCCACCGGCCGACGCCCGGCTCTACCGAATGGTGCGGCTCGTGGAAGCTCTATTGGCCGGATGGCACGCCGTTGCCGCATGGCGACTGCCCGATGGCGGTGGCACTCCGCGAGGACCGGCCGGTGCGCGGCATGGAAGCAATCTGCGAGCGGCCGGACGGCACCCGGGTGCCCTTCATCCCCTATCCGACGCCGCTGCATGACGAGGCAGGGCGGCTGGTCGGCGCCGTCAATATGCTGGTCGATATCACCGAACGCAAACGCGCCGAGATACGGCAGAACCTGATGGTGCGCGAGCTGCACCACCGCGTGAAAAATACACTGGCCACCGTGCAGGCGATCATGGGCTCGACCGCGCGCACCGCCACCAGCATCGAGGAATTCCAGACCGCCTTGATCGGGCGCATCGGCGTTCTGGCCAAGACCCACGTCCTGCTCAGCGACGACAGCCGCCCGGTATCGTTCGGCGATATCCTGCACAGCGAGCTCGACGCCTTCGACGACGGCAGCGATGGCCGCGTCAGTCTGACCGGGCCGCCGGTCGAGATCACCGCGCAGACGGCGGTGCCGCTCGGCCTGGCGATGCATGAACTCACCACCAACGCCGCCAAATACGGCGCCTTATCGGTCTATGGCGGCAAGGTCGACGTCACCTGGAGCGAGACCATCACGGCCTCGAACCGACAGCTGGATTTCGACTGGGTGGAAAGCGCCGGGCCGACGGTGACGCTGCCGACGCGGCAGGGCTTCGGCTCGCGTCTTTTGCAGTTCGTGCTGCCGGGGCAGATCCAGGCCAAGGTCAGCATCGATTACCGTCCGGAAGGCATTCGCGTGCATGGCACCGTGCCGCTGCCGAAGAAGGCTGCGGATTGAAAACGTCGCGCCGCTTCACCGCGCTAATCACGCGGAACGCCCGTAAATACAAGGTGTATTAAGGTAAACGGCGGGCTAATTTAACCAAATCCAAACCATACTTCGCTATCGATGAGCGGGCCGGATGGCGGCATTCAACGCCATTCATTCGCGGGAAGTATCCCGGCAGGGACTTGTGATGGTGCTGGACAGCGTGACATTGGCTTTCGCAAGCAACGCCGCCATGGACAAAGCCACCGCACCTTCGCGGGGCAAAGCATGAGCGCCCTCCCCGACTTCGACACCATCCTTCTTTTGACCGGCCCGATCGAAGCCGCCGCGCTGGCCGGCGTGCTCGGCATTCGCGATCCGCGCATCGACGTGCGCCACGTCGCCTCGCTGGAAGAACTTGACGCCCTCACGCCCGATGGACTGGCGCGGGCGCGGCTGATCGCCTTCTCGACCGATGTCATCGTGCCGCCGCGCGTGCTCGACGCGCTTGGCTATGGCGCCTACAATTTCCATCCCGGCCCGCCGAGCTATCCCGGCTGGGGCCCGGCGCACTTCGCGGTCTATGACGAGGTCGCGACCTTCGGCGTCACCGCCCATGTCATGCTCGAGCGAGTCGACGCCGGACCGATCGTCGGCGTCGAAATGTTCTGCGTTCCGCCCAACACAACGGCGCAGCGACTCGAGCAGATGGCCTTTGTCGCGCTGGCGCGGATTTTCTGGAATCTGGCGCAAGCCCTGACCCGGGAGGAACCGCTGGCGACGGTGCCGGTGGCCTGGAGCGGCCGCAAGACGACGCGGCGAATATACGAGGAACTGCGCGCAGTGCCGCAGACCGTGACCAAAGACGATCTCGACCGCCGTGTCGCTGTCTTCGGCAATCGCGACGATGATGACAGCCTGACCGTGACCCTGCACGGCCACCGCTTCCGCTACGTGCCGCCGCCGGCCGACCCGCAGGCCGAAACCGCCGAAATGCTGGCGATCGAACGGTTTGCCAGGACGGCTTAAAGTTACAACGACTTGACGATGGTCTCGGTCATCTTCTTGGCGTCGCCGAGAAGCATCATCGTGTTGTCGCGGTAGAACAGCGGGTTGTCGATGCCGGCATAGCCGGACGCGAGCGACCGCTTGATGAACATCACGGTGCCCGCCTTCCAGACCTGCAGCACCGGCATGCCGTAAATGGGAGAAGTCTTGTCTTCTTCCGCCGCCGGATTGGTGACGTCGTTGGCGCCGATGACGAAGGCGATGTCGGCCTGGGCGAATTCCGAATTGATGTCTTCCAGTTCGAACACTTCGTCGTAAGGCACATTCGCTTCGGCCAGCAGCACGTTCATGTGGCCCGGCATGCGGCCGGCGACCGGATGAATGGCGTACTTGACCTCGACGCCTTCCTTCTTGAGACGATCGCCCATTTCACGCAGCGCATGCTGCGCCTGCGCCACCGCCATGCCGTAGCCCGGCACGATGATGACCTTCTGCGCGTTCTTCATGATGAAAGCGGCATCGTCAGCCGAGCCGAGTTTCACAGGACGCGCTTCGGCGGCGGCGCCACCCGCAGCCGCAGTCTCGCCGCCGAACCCTCCGAGGATCACCGAGATGAAGGAGCGGTTCATGGCGTGGCAC
>CAITJJ010000094.1 GCA_903892675.1 uncultured Hyphomicrobiales bacterium
ACGCACCAGCGTCGGTGGAGTTCGGGTAAAATAGCTGCTCGCCGTTGATCTTGTAATTGGCGATCGCCTTTTGGCCTTCCGGTGAAATCAGGTAGTCGATGAAGGCCTGGCCGAGGTCTTTCTTTACGCTCGGGTGCTTGTCCGGGTTCACCAGCATGACGCCATACTGGTTGAACAGCCGCTTGTCGCCTTCCACCGCGATAACCAGTTCGCCTCGGTTCTTGAACGAGATCCAGGTGCCGCGATCCGTGAGAACATAGGCATTGCCGGCCGACGCGGTGTTGAGCGCCGCGCCCATGCCCTGACCGATCGACTTATACCAGGAGCCCTTGTCTTTCTCGATGTCGACGCCGGCGGTTTTCCAGAGATTGAGTTCCGCGGCATGCGTGCCGGATTTATCGCCGCGCGAGATGAACGGCGCGCCCTTGGCCATGATAGCCTTGAGCGCGGCGACGATGTCCTTGCTGCCCTTGATGCCGGCTGGGTCGCTGATTGGCCCGACCAGCACAAAATCGTTGTACATCACCGGAAAGCGCTTTACGCCGAAGCCATCGGCGATGAATTTCTCTTCCTGCGCCTTGGCATGCACGAAAACGACATCGGCGTCGCCGCGCCGGCCGGTGTCGAGCGCCTGACCGGTGCCTTGCGATACGACCTTCACCTCGATGCCGGTCTTCGCCTTGAACAGCGGCAGAATATGGCCGAACAGGCCCGAATCCTGCGTCGAAGTGGTCGACGATACGACGATGGATTTTTCCTGAGCTGTCGCAGGCGCAACGGATGCGAGGCCGAGCGCGAATGCGGCAATCAATGCGCGGCGGTTGAGCATGTGAGACCCTCCATATGTGTGTTCTTGTTAAACCAGCAATTCACCGGCAACGAACTTGCGCGCCTCTTGCGTGCGCGACTCGGCGAAGAATTCCGCTGCCGGCGTGTGTTCGATCAGCCGGCCGCGATGCAGAAGCACGATGTCGCCGGCAAGCCGTCTGGCCTGGCCAAGATCGTGAGTCGACATGACAACTTTGACTCCACGCGCGGCGACGGCGCGGATGATGTCTTCGATCGCCTTGGTCGCCGCCGGATCGAGACTGGCTGTCGACTCATCGAGAAAAAGGATGGCCGGGTCGCGGGCGAGCGCGCGGGCGAGCGCCAGGCGTTGCTGTTCGCCGCCGGACAGCCTTCGCGCCGGCCGGCGGCCGAAACCTTCAAGGCCTACCAGCGCCAGCAGTTCGTCGATCCGCTGCGTGCGCGGCGTGTCGGTCGTCCCGAGCGCGTAGTCGATATTGGCGGACGCCGAGCGCCGCAACATAACCGGCCGTTGAAACATGATGGCGCGGCGCGCCGGCGGCGCGTCGGCGCGGCCGCCCCAGGTAATCTCGCCCTGCGTAAGCGGCGTCAGCCCCATCGCCGCGCGCAGCAGCGTGGTCTTGCCGGCGCCGTTCGGGCCGATCAGCACCGTCGGCGGGCCGGCGGCGAGTGTCAGCGAAACGCCGTCTAGGATCGTCACCGCGCCGGCGACAACAGTTGCGTTGGCAAGGACAACCGGCAGATCGGCAAGAGGGGCTCGCATGGTCATCCCGCGTAGCGTTCGCCGGCCCGGCGCGCGCCCCAGGCCAGTGCGTTGATGACGATGATAATGGTGATCAGAACGAGGCCAAGTCCGATCGCCAGCGGCAAATCGCCCTTCGAGGTCTCCAGCGCGATCGCGGTGGTCATGGTTCGGGTGAAGCCCTCGATGTTGCCGCCAACGATGATGATGGCGCCCACCTCCGCCGCGGCGCGTCCGAAGCCGGCGAGTAGCGCCGTCACCAGTGAAAACCGCGCGTCCCAGACCAAAGTCGCCACGCGGCCAATCGGGCCGACATCGAGCGCCGCCAGTTCGTCGCGATATTCGGCCCACAGGTCCTCGACGGTCTGCCGCGTCAGCGCGGCGATGATCGGCGACACCAGCAAGGTTTGCGCGATGATCATGGCCTGCGGCGTGAACAGCAGACCCCACGATCCA
>CAITJJ010000095.1 GCA_903892675.1 uncultured Hyphomicrobiales bacterium
CAGCATCGGATGCGCGGCGTCGCCGAGCAAAGTGACGTTGCCCTGCGTCCAGTTCTTGACCGGTTCGCGGTCGCACAGCACCCACATTTTCCAGGTGTCGATCAGCTCCAGGAGCCGCGTCACTTCCGGGCGCAGACCCTTGAAGTGGTTGAACAGCAGTTCCTTGCTGCCTTCGGCGTTCCAGCCTTCCTCGTAATGGTCGGAGTGAAACACGGCGACGAGATTGAACAACTCGCCGCGGCGCAGCGGGTAATGCACGAAATGACATTTAGGTCCGGCCCACAACACGACATCGGGCCGCCATAAATCCTTCGGCACCTGCTCGCGCGTCAGCACGCCGCGATAGGCGATGTGACCGGAAACGCGCGGTTTGCCGTCGCCGACGATGCGCTCGCGAATCTTCGACCACATGCCGTCGCAGGCGATCAGCGCGCGGCCTTCAACCTTGTCGCCGCCTTCCAGCGTGATGGTGACGCCATCGGCGCTGTCGACATAGGAGTCGACGCGGCGGCTGGTTTCCAGCGTGATCAGATTGTTGGACCGGCAGGCTTTGAGAAAGCGGCCGTGGATGTCGGCGCGATGGATGACTGCGTAAGGCTGTCCGCCGAATCGTTTGGAAAATTCGGCGCCGAGCGGAATATTGGTGATGAGATCGCCGGTGATGGCGTTGCGCATTTCCTGCGACGGCGGGATGTGCGCGTCGGCGAGGACTTCGTCCTTCAAACCGATTTTTTCCAGCACGCGGAAAATATTGGGACCGAGCTGGATGCCGGCACCGACCTCGCGGAACTCGTCGGCCTGCTCGAAGACGCGCACCGGCAGGCCATTGCGGGCCAGCGCGAAGGCGGTGATGAGGCCGCCAATGCCGCCGCCGGAAATGAGAATGGGTTTGCCGTTCGCCGCCGCCATGCCGTGCCTCGTCGCGTTAAAAAATTCGATTTCGCGCGCAACGATAAAGCGCCCAAGGCCAGGACGCAAAGCGCGTCTGGCGTGTGGATCGGTCAGGCGGTACCGGCCATAACAAAGCCCGCCGGTTTTAAGCCGGCGGGCCTATTGCTAAGAGAATTATAGTTCGTCGCGGGGGGCTGTGCGTCGTCGCTTACTTGGTCACTTATTTGGTTACTTGGCCGCGGATTTCGCCGCCTTTATTGGCCTCGGTGTGAATATTGGCGTAGTACCTGCCGCCGAGAAGATCGGCTGCCTGGGCGTCGGTCAGGGTTGCTTCGCCCTCGAACGGGGTTTTGGCGGCGGCGGCGGCAAAGATCGGCACGGCGACGCCGGCATTCTTGCCCGCTTCGGCCGGACCGTGGAAATGCGCGGCGGTCGCCGGGCCGCTGAGGCCCGAATAGCTGCCTTTCCAGGTCAGCTTCTTGCTGGCGGTGTCGAAGGTCGCGGTGACGGTGCCGCTGGCTTTGGTGTCGTTTGCCGGCACTTCCGAAGCCCCGTTGAGGGCGGCCTTCAGATTGACCATTTCGGCAGAAGCCGGGCCGGCAAGAGCGATGGCGAGGGTGCAGGTGACGGCGGCCAGCGTAGACCGCAGGACTGTCGAGGTCATGTTTGAGGCTCCTGGCAATTGTTGGCGTGCAACCGGAAGAGTAAACACCGCAACAGACGCTGTATTCCTTCGCCGAATGAGGCCAGCGAATTAGACCCACTGCGAATTAGACTTGCGCCGTTTCTTCGAGCGCCAAACCGATGGAGGTGGTCGCCGTCCCACCGCAGCCGTCACAGACCCAATGATGGCGGATTTCGCCGCCTTCGACGAATTCCGACATGAACGGAGCAATCATCACCTCGCCGCAGGTCGGACACTGCAATGGTGCGGCAAAGGCGCGGAGAGAGGACTGTGTGGCCGGTGTGCAATGAAGCTGCATGGTCAGGGCCTCCTCTGTTGGAACGTCGTCCGTAGCATTCGTCGTAGGGGCCAACCATGGCGGCGGCGAGACGCTTTGGTGAAACTGTCGTGGCCGCCTGGATAAAGTTTCGTGACGGCGTCAAACGTGTCGCGCTTGCGGCCATGGCGTTTTATCGCCTTCGCCAGCCATTTTCGCGTCTTTGCCGCATGGGACAATGGCCGCTTTGCCCGATGGTGAACAAGGTCTGGCCGGCTTTGTTAAAATCGATCGATCAATTAGGAATCTATCTCGCGGTGCGGCCGCCATCATGATGCGGCGCAACAAGATGATTCGTGGCTAGTGGTCCGATTCTAACATTCGCATTCCGAGGCTCGCGCCTTCGCGGCGACATTGCCTTCGAGCCATTCCTGCTGGTCGGCGACAGCCAGCAGACCGTCGCGCATTTTCACCAGGCGCTCATATTCATCGCCGCTCGCCAAAGGATCCTTGGCGCGGGCATAGCATTGAGCGGCCCAGCGGCGCAGTTCGGCGGCGGATAGATTGGTATTCATCGCGTGTGACTCCCGGCGTCACAATAAATGCCGGAAGTCTAAAGGCGTTCCATCCGCGACTGATGGTGCCACGGTGAGGCCTGAGCAAAGCCGTCAGTCTTCGATATCTTCGAGCGGCGGCAATTGCCGGATCGGGCCGGTCGACAGGCTGACCTTGCGGCGCTGCGTGAGGTAGGTTTCGGCGACGGTTTCGGCGGTCCGAGATTTGACGAACAGGTCGGCGCCGAGATTGCCGCCATATTGCGCCAGATCGTCTTCCTCGCAGCTGGCCGCGATGGCCAGGCCGACCGACGCCAGATGGGCGCGGCGGAAGCAATAAACCGCCAGCATGGCGCGTGTTTGCGGCGGTACGGTATCGATCAGGGCGTCAAGTCCGTGCGGGCTGGCGCGGTATAGCTGGCCCAGCACGCTCTCGGGAACAGGACAGGTCTCTTCGTTCAACTGCATGTTGATCTCCGACCCCCCCGGAGGGATGCTCCTTCATTGCCGGAAATTCATTAACAAATCGGAAACTATAAAATCGACGTATTCGGCGTGGGGCGGCAAACGGTGCAATGACACTTCCCAGGCTTTGGTCTCTACCGGGATTTTCGTGCGAATAGCGACCTCGATGAGGCGAGCGTGGTCTACCTATAGCCGGCGATTCAGCGCATGTTGCTCAGGCCAAATCCCCCTTATGTCGGGTCAACTGCCATCGGCCAAGACGTATACCCGCCACAGCGGCGAACATGATGATAAAGGGTTCGAGCGGCAATCGATAACGCAGCGAACCGATGAAAATCATATGGATGAGTGTCAGATAGGCTCCCCAGGCCATTATCGGCGCAATGCGGACGCGGTCCCGCCATCCCCAACCGATCAAATAGACAATGGAAAGGATGAGTACCGGAAGGAAACTTACAAGCGAGAGAACTACATACAGCGGGGTTGCATACTCCTGCACATAGGGCCACAGCCGCCAAAACCGAACGAACTTCAGACCCGCGAGCTCCACAACCCGCCGGGGATATTCGGTAACAAAAGACGCGCCGGCGTTCCACATTGCCCGGTCACGCGCGACCGGATCGGAAATAGTGCTGAAAAGCGTTTGATCGAAGTCCTGGCCAGCGATGCCGCCGCCAGATTTGTTCAGCGGATTGTTTCCGGAATAGAACACGAAGCCCGACGCAAGGTTTAGCCGGACAAAACTGCCATAGGCGCGGTAATTGTGCAGCCACCAGGGCGACATCAACGCGGCGTAGATTATCGCATAGACGGCGAGGTGACGGACGACCATCGCAGCCGGCAGTCGATGAACGACTGCTGCGAAATACAAGATAAGAAATGGAACCAGCAGCTCGATCGATGGTAGGGTAAGAATTGAAAGAACGACGAGGACGGCCGCAATACCGAATGAGCCGCGATACCAGCAAAAGAATGCGCCCAGCAGTAGGGCAATGAACAGGCTCTCGGTCAGGCCGACGACCGCGTAGAATACGAAGTAGGGATAGATCGAAACCATAAATGCAGCCAGCAGTGCCGCCATTTCATCGACAAACACCGTCAAGGTGAGGCGATAAATCAACCACACGGCTATAGTGGACAACGCGATGTCCAGGGTCATCTGGCCCCAGCCGGCTCCGGTCAACCCGACGAGCGCCGGATAGAGCGGCATCCAATAGGTCGTGCCAAGTACGCCCGTCGACCACAAGTCACGCCCGATTTGGCGATAACCGATGGCGTCGGGAAATTGCTGGTCGGGCAAAAGAAGAGCAGCAGCAAGCCTAAGGATTGCCGCGAATATAACGATGGCAACAAGAAATTTGCGCCCGAAACGGGGTGCCGGAGGTACAATGGAGCCGATCATCTCACCTACACACGATCAGGCTGATTGATAAAACGCTTGGTCGCGTGACCGGCCGGGTCATTCGCCGTATATTGCAATGTTCGAACTGAATGGACCCAGCTTGATGCCCGTATAGGCGGCTTTTGGTGTGCGCTTACCCGGCCACTCGTCCAGCAGCAGCCGCCTGTCGAGAAATTCCAGATTGCGAGTCTCAGTCCAATGATTCAATCGCGTCCGGCGCAGGACGGACCGGAATAGATTTTTATTGAAATGCACCAGAGGAATGCCGGTGTGGTGTTCGATCGGAAACCAGCGATTGGGCACGGTAATAAAGACGGACCGGCCGATGCGCAACGCTTCCTGAATAAAGTGGCGGCGTTCTTCCGGCCCGCCTACGTGTTCCAGCACGGCATTGGAATAAACAATATCGAATGCGCCGTCCTTAAACGGCAATGGCCTGCCGGCAAAAATCTTGATGTATTCAATGCCGGGATATGAGGAGAGGACAAGCTGGCCATCGCCCAATCCGGCGCAGGTAAGTTTGTTTTTGAACGGATATTGTTTCTCGAGGATGTTGGCTTCGGAATTTTCCTCGTCGGACACGCCGAGATCCAGAACGGTTGTTGAACTTGTGGGCTTGCACTCGGTCATGAACAGCGAGAACATTTCCTCGCGGGCCTTGCGGATCAAATAACCCGCTGTCGGCAACGAAGCCCCATCACGATAATAAATAGCGTCAATATTGCCGTCGCCCGCTTCTTGAACCAGTTTTGACACGACGACATCCCCCGCACCGACCGCAAAGAGGGCATGATAGCGATTGGCGCGGTTCGATGGAAGAGGCGAGGCGAGGGCGGCGCGTTGCCGCGGCTCCGCTCGCGCATCGCCGCTGCGAAGCATGGTAAATGCCCGTTGGCAGGCCGGCATGGCCCCTTGCGATGGCATTTCCGGTCAATCGAGGACGACGGTGTCGTAGGTTCCCAAGGCCAGAGCCATGTCGACGGCGATGAACTGGTCGAGCGCCTTGATCAAGTGGCCTTTGGTCTCGACGGGGATTTTCGAGCGAATGATGACCTCGATAAAGGCCAGTTTAATCCGCATATAGCCGGCGATGTACCACATCGGATCGAGATCGACATCGCGATGGCGCACGGCAATACGGCGCACGTTGCGCAGATATTCCTCGCCGAACTGCGAGTTGAACAATTCGATCCAGTGCTGCTTCTGCCGCGACTTGAGCGATGCGATGGCCTTGTCGGTGACGTGCGGGTTGATGTCAAATTCCTGCACGCGCGCATAAAATCGATCAATGATGCCGTCGAGCTGCGGCGCAATCAGGTCCGATAGAATCTTGCCCGACCTTTTGGCGGCGGCGTCGATTTCGAGAAAACCGAGCAGTTTGTCGATCATGTTCGCTCCCTTTGTGAGGCGAACCGCGGAGGTATCCGATTCCTGCGCGCGCGGGAGCGAAGCAAATGAGCAACTAGTTTGTGGTTTTTGGCTGAAATGGCGGGGCGCGAGCGGTCTCATCGCTTCGCGCGCGGCGCGAAACGACCATGGAGGCCAGACCATTCAGCGAAACGAAGGCAACCTTTGTTTGGAGGGCTGGTGAGCGCGCTGGGACTCGAACCCAGGTACTCGCGATTAAAAGTCGTGTGCTCGACCAGCTGAGCTACGCGCTCGTCACACTGCGATGATCTTATCCGATTGGCCCGCGCTAGCGGTATAAACGAAGGCGGGGAGGCGG
>CAITJJ010000096.1 GCA_903892675.1 uncultured Hyphomicrobiales bacterium
GCCAGCGCAATGGCGATCTCCACCAGGCGCTGGCGGCCATAGGGGAGTTCGCGCACCAACTTAAGTGCGTCGTCCACCAGCCGCAGCGAGTCGAGATGGTCGAGCGCCTCGTCGATCACCGAACGCTTGGCGCCGGCCGAACGCCACATATTGTTGTTTTCGCCGTCGCGCTCACCGATCGCCATGCAGATGTTTTCCAGCACCGACAGGCCGCGAAACAGCTGGTTGATCTGGAAGGTGCGCGCCAGGCCGCCGCGCGCGCGCGCCGCCTGCGACGAGGTGGTGATGTCAACGCCGTTGAGCAGCACCTTGCCGGACGACGGCTGCAACACGCCGGTGATCAGGTTGACCAAGGTGGTCTTGCCGGCGCCGTTCGGCCCGATCAGCGCGCAGCGCGCGCCGCGCTCGAGCGTCATGGTGACGTCGCGGGTGACATTAAGCGCGCCGAAGCTGCGATTGAGATTCAGAACTTGCAGAGCGGCGGTCACGACTTCGCCCCCTTGTTCTTGTTTTTGGCGAAATAGACGCCGGCCTGTTCGACCAGGCCAAGCACGCCGCGCCGGGCAAATAGCACCGCCAGCACCAGCAGCAGGCCGATGCCGAACTGCCAGAACGTTGGCGACAGCTTCGAGAAATAATCCTCCAGCACCATATAAACCGCGGCACCGAGGAAGGCGCCATACAGCCGTCCGGTGCCGCCAAGGATCAGCATCACCATCACTTTGGCAGAATTCTCGAAGTCGAACACCGTCAGCGTCACATAGGCATTGGTCTGCGTGAACAGCGCGCCGGCAATGCCGGCGATACCGGCGGCGATCGTGTAGACCGTGACCAGACGCCAGTGCACCGGCGAACCGATCGCATGCATGCGGCGCACGTTCTCGCGGATGCCTGTCAACGCCTGCCCGAACGGCGAATAGACGATGCGGCGGACGAAATAGAACACGACGGCCAGAACGACCAGCGCGTAGGCATAATTGGTGTGGCCATAGAGGTCGTAGTCGAAACGGCCGAGCAGCGGATCGAACACCAGACCCGGCAGACCATCATAACCGCCGGACAGATCGGAGCGCAAATTGCCGGCCTCCTGCATCATGATGGCGGTCGCCAATGTCAGCATCAGCAGCGTCAGTCCGCGGTAGCGCAGCAGGAACCAGCCGGAGATGAAACCGCCGAACGACGCCACGACGAACGCGGCGAACAGGCCGCTGACCGGTTCGGTCCAGCCGAACTTGGCCGCGCCAAGGCCAACCGTATAGGCGCCGATGCCGAAAAACGCCGCGTGGCCGAGCGTGACGATGCCGGCGTAACCGAGGATCAAATCGAGCGACAGCGCAAACAGCACCATCACCAGAACCTGACTGCCGAAGGTCAGGCGATCGGGAAACAGGAAAAACACCGCGATGCAGGCAAGCCACGGCAAAGCCTCCGCCCAGCGGTAGCGGTGGCGGCTGACCAGATATTCGGCGGCGCGGTCGCGCGCCGCGGTCGCCGCCGGATCGCGCGGCGGCGTCATGGCGGCGGCTGTCGTATCATTCGCGGCCATAGAACCCCGCAGGCTTGATCAAGAGAACAATCACCGTGATGGCGTAAATGAAGAAGCCGCCGGCCTCGGCGTAAAGATATTTGCCGGCTGTATCGATGACGCCGATCACCAGCGCCGCCAGCAGCGTGCCCTTCAGGCTGCCGAGGCCGCCGACGGCGACCACGATCAGGAACAGCACGAGGTAAAGCACCGCGAAACTCGGCGACAGGCCGAACAACTGGATCGCCAGGCCGCCGCCGAGCGCGGCAAGCGCGGAGCCCAGCGCGAAGGTCAGCGTGAACAGAAGATCGACATTGATGCCGACCGATTCCGCCATGCGCCGGTTATCCACCGCGGCGCGGATTTTCGCGCCGATATTGGTCTTCTCGAAACCGTACCAAAGCACCGAGATCAGCGCGACTCCGAGCACGATCAGGAAGGCGCGATAAGTCGGGAATGCGCGGAAGCCCAAACTGATGTCGCCTTGCAGCCAGTTGGGCAGCGGCACCGATTTCGGGATCGGCCCGTACAGATAAGTGGCGGTCGCAATGGCCATGAAAGCAAGACCAATGGTGAGCAGCACCTGCTCGAGATCCGTCGCTTTATAGAGACGGCGGTAAAGCCCGCGCTCGAACACGACGCTGACCGCGCCGACCACGACCGCGGCGATCGCCAGAGACGGCGCGAAGCCGATGCCGAGATTTCGCGTCAGCGACACGACGATGTAACCGCCGGCCATGGCAAAGGCACCATGCGCCAGGTTCACAAAACCCATCAGCCCCATCGTCACCGAGAGGCCGACGGAGGTAATGAACAGGAACATGGCATAGGCCAGCCCGTCGAAAAGAATACTGACGGCTATGATGGCAAATTGCGGCACCAGCCCTACCCCAAGTTAATGAAAACGCCGCCGCGCCTTTATGCGCGGCGGCGCCTTTCCGTGTCAAATATTCGTGGCGATCAAGAGCCGCAGCGGCCGATCTTGAGCTCCTTGCACTCGTCCTTGACCGCCTTGGTGGTGCCAAGAACCTTGATGCCAAGCTTGCCGTCCGCCTTGCGGATGACTTCCATGGCATGCTCGTCCTGCACGATGTCGCGGGTGCTGGCGTCGATCGAGACGGTGCCGCGCGGGCCCTTGCCGGTCCAGCCCTTCATAGCGTCGATAAACTTGCCGCCATCCGAAAGGTCGCCGTTGACCTTCTTAATCGTGTCGAAGATCGCGTGCATGGTATCCCAGCTCGCCGCGGACATGAAGTCCGGGTACGAGTCCTTGCCGTACTCCTTGTGCCAGGCCTCGTTGAAAGCCTTGTTCTCGGCGTTTTCGAGATCGACCGCATAATTGCCCATGACGATGGTGCCGATGGCGGCGTCGCCCATGTCCTGAAGCTTGTTGTCGGGAATGAGATCCATCGGCCCGATCAGCTTGATGCCGGCCTTGCGCATGCCGAGTTCGCCGTAAGCCTTGGTCACGCCGGTCGCATGCGCGCCCGACGGGATGAAGACGTACATACAGTCCGGCTTGCTATCCTTGATGCGCTGGAAGAACGGCGTGAAGTCCGGCACTTGAACAGGGCTGCCGAGCGGGATCGACTCGGTGACCTTGCCACCGACCTTCTCGAAGCCGGTCTTGAAGGCTTCGGTCGAATCCTTGCCCGGCGGGAAGTCGGTATAGGCGAGCGCGGCCGACTTGCAGCCGATCTTGTCGAAGGCATAGGCGCCCATCGGATAACCGTGGTGCCACATGCTGAACGAGAGGCGGGCAATGTAAGGCGACAGGTTGGTGATCCAGGCAGTGCCGGCATTGGCGATCACCATCGGGATCTTGGCCTGCGTCACGACCGGCGCCAGCGCGATCGCCGACGGCGAGAACGCGAAGCCGGCAAGGATCTGAACCTTGTCGTTGGTGATCAATTCGGTCGCCACGGTCTTGGCGTTGGCGCCGGTCGGCGGACCTTCGTCGCGCTTGATGATTTGCACGGTGTGCGGCGCGATGTCCTTGGCATGCAGCTTGACGTAGAGGTCAAACGCCTTGTCGATCTGCTGGCCGAGGTCGGCATTGGCGCCCGAGAACGGCGCGACGACGCCGATCTTGATGTTTTCAGCCTGGGCGGTCGCGCCCAGGGTGACAGCGAGGGCGGCAGCGCCGGCCCATCCCAAAATCTTCATCGTTTTCTCCCTTGCTTCCTGAATTAGTTGGATATCCCACTAATTCAAAAGACCAAATCTGAAAAGCCGTCCGGTCCCGTTATTTTTGTAAGGTGGACTAGTTCGGAGTCTGCCGTCAATGCAGCGCTTGCTGCGCCGACGCATGCTGCACAGCACGTGTACCGAACTTTGGTACATGCAGGCCGATGAGTGGCCGGTAAGCCGCAACCTGCGCCCGCCTTCGGGTGCTCCCGGTTGTGCCTGCCGAGCGGACACTCTTTACAAATTACTTGTCGCCTTTTTCGTCCCTCGCCTGGTTGCGTCTTATTTCCTGCTGCGCCAGCCGACGATGCCGGTGACCTGCCCCCTAATCAAATGAATTTAATATGGCTATTCATGCATTTTCTGCATGCATGGCCGTTTTGGCTTTTAGCTCCTCGACCAGCAGGTCACGCAGGATCGCCGCCGGCGGCGACAGCGGCATGCCGCGCCGCGTGACCAGGCCGTAGGTGCAGGTCAATTTGGGGCCGCGCAGCGGAACCGCGACCACGCCTTTGCCGCGGTGCAGCGCCACGTCGATGCTGAGAACGATCGCGAAGCCGAGCCCGACCTCGACGAGATTGACCGCCGTTTCGACATGCTGAACCTCGTATTGCCAGGTGACGTCGATCCGCGCGCCGCCGAGCGTTTCATCGATCAACGGCCGGATAGCGGTCTTCTGGCTGACGCGGATCAGCGGCACGCCGTGCAGGTCGGCCCAGGTCACCGATTTTTTCCTCGCCAACGGATGTTTCGCCGGACAGGCGAGCACGAGCGAAGCCGACGAAATCGCCTCGACGTCCAGATCCCAGCGATTTGTCTGAAAGACGCTGACACCGAATTCGGCTTCGCCGGACTGCACCAATTCGGCAATGGCGGCCGACGGCGTTTCAAAGATGCGCACCTGCGCGCCGGGCAGCATCTTGTGAAACCTGCCGAGGATTGGCGGCAGATAATTCACGGCCAGGATCGGAATACACGCGATGTCGAGACGCTCCCGCCGTTTCGCGCCTTGTTGCCTGAGATCGTCGACGGACTGATCGAGCACATCGACGGCCTTGCGGGCCTTCGGCAAAAAATCGATGCCGGCGCGCGTCAGCGTCACATCCCGCGTTGTGCGGGCGAACAGTTTGAGGCCGAGCCCGTCTTCCAGCTTGCGCATCCGGTGGCTGATCGCCGTCTGCGACAGGCCGAGATGCGCGGCGGCGCGCTGAAAACTGCCGCGTTCAGCAATACTGAGAAATGCCTCAAGCCCGAGGAAGTCGACCCGCATGACGCCATCCTTCGCCACGGCCAAAAAGGGCCGACATGCACAGGATTCATGAATAGCGGCAAATTAAAAGTCTGTCGCGCCGAAAAATGCGAACAGAGGCGCGGCCGCCTCAGGCCGCGTTTTGAGCGGCGGCCTTCCCGGGAACCGGTACGGCCGGTTCAAGCGGGTCGTCCTTGCGCTTCAAGATCATTTCCAGCGACGCGACCTCGACCCGATTGCGGCCGTTTTCCTTGGCGAAATAGAGCGCCTGGTCGGCCTGCGCCAGCAACTCGGCAATATCGAGGACGGGGCCATCGCAATAGACCACACCGATACTGACGGTAGCGCAGACCGGACGCCCATCGACTTCCTGCGCCGCCTTGGCGAAGGAATCGCGAATCCGCTCTGCCACCGCCAGCGCCTTTTCGCTGTTGGTGTCGTAGATCACGGCGGCAAACTCTTCGCCGCCAATGCGGCCGACCAAATCGGTGGCCCGCAGCGATTCAAGCGTGGTCGCGGCGAAAATTTCGAGCACGCGGTCGCCGAGCGCATGGCCGAAGCGGTCGTTGATCGACTTGAAATGATCGAGATCAATCAGAAGCACAGCGGTCGGACGCGGATTGCCGGCGTGACGCTTGGCAATTCCGCCGGCCTCGTGGAGAAACGCGCGCCGATTGGCAATGCCGGTGAGCGGATCGACCATCGCGGCGGTACGGTGGCGCAGTTCGGTGCGCTCTTTGGCCATCGCCAGCAGGATGAAGGCGATGGAAATTGTGAACAGCAACGCCTCGAAACTCAGAACGGTCAGCCAGACGCTGCCGAATATGTTGTTGTTGGTCGGCGACCAGGGCAGCACGGAGACCAGAGGCGTACGCAGCAGAAACAGCGCGCCATGGGCGAACAACATGAAAATTGCCGGCCAGCGCGACACCAGGGCCTCGCCGCGGCCGCGCCAGAATTCGTAAGCCGTGAGCCAGGTGTAAGCGGTGACGATGCCTGACGCGATCATCGCCCGCATTTCAATCGCATCCGCCAGCACCGGCAGACGGCAAACCAGAAGCCACAGCACCGCGCCGGTCACCAGATAGACCGGCTCGACCGGACGGCCGTCAAACACGCGGGCGCCGGTCCAACTGATGGCGAAAGCGGTAAACAGCAGCGCGTTGGCGAGATCGATGGTGATCAATTCCGGCGCCGAACCGTACATGCCGAACAACACGACCGAGGAGGCGCGGATCAAATGTGCAAACCCCCACCACGCGACCGCGCGGATGGCCATGTTCTGCGCCCAGGCAAA
>CAITJJ010000097.1 GCA_903892675.1 uncultured Hyphomicrobiales bacterium
AACAAAAAACTAGAGCCCCGGCTTTGATTCCATCAAAGCCGGAAAGGCTCTAGCGCGCGATGCGCCGGCGGCGTTTGCGGCCCGAACGGTTGCCTGCATCCGGTTCCGAACCGTTGGTCCCGTCCGGACCGCGATCGATCCGGACAACCGGAAGGATGATGACCGTTGCGGGCTCGGAACTGGCGTCGATATAGCGGCCCGTCCGGCTGTAGCTGCCCTCTTCGGGAAATTGGATGACTTCGCCCATTGCAGTCCCCTTTCCGTTCCGGCGCAAAAACCGCACTTGGTACTGCATGACCTCTTTAACGAGAACCGGTTCCCCACTTCTCGGGGCCATGCACACGGACCTGCCGGATCGGCAAGGTCGATTAAAGGGGCGGCAAGGTTAACGCTCTGCTAACGCGCCCGGACTAATGTGGCGATCTAGATTGTTGTCCAGCGTTGGTGCCTTGATGAAGTCGACTGCGTACCCCTCCCTCGATGGCCTGGTCGATCTGGCCTGCCGCGACGGCGTCGATGTCAGGCCGACGCTTTTGCGCGTCCTGACCGACCTCTACGTCCAAAAGCCCACGCATAGCAGCGAAGAAACCACCCGCTATGTCGAGCTGGTGCTTGGCCTCATCGACTCGGTTGACGACGCGACCCGCACGGCCGTTGCCGCGAGCCTTGCCGGATACCCGGCGGCCCCAGCCGCCGTTCTCGCCAGGCTCGGGCACATCGCCGCGCCGCCGGTCGCCCCGCCCGTTGAATCAGCCGTCGCGACGGCGCCCGCCGATACCGACGATCTGGTCGAACTGTTCTTTACGGCCAGCGGTGAAGATCGCCGGATCATCCTGTTCAACCTCGACGCAGCGGCGGCGACCTCGGCGCGTTTGCCGCCGCCGGCCGCAGCCAACGTCATCGATCGACTCGAGACCGCGGCTTTGCAGCGCAATGGCCGGGAGTTCAGCCGCACCCTGGCGCACTCGCTCGGCATTCCGCTCGACCTTGCCGAACGGGTGGCGCGCGATCCATCCGGCGAACCCATTGTTGTGGCCGCCAAGGCACTCGGCATGAAGGCCGCCGTGCTGCAACGGATCCTGTTGTTCCTCAACCCGTCAGTCGGCCAATCGGTACAGCAGGTCTATGACCTCGCCGACCTGTTCGACGCACTGCCGCGCGAGGCGGCCGCGCGCATGCTGGCAATCTGGCGCACGGCCGGCGACAGCCCGGCCGCAATCCATGAACCGGTCTATCGCGACAGCCCGTCGAGACAGGCACGCCCATTGGCCCCGGTATGGGACGCAATCGTGCCCAGTCAATCTCCGGCGCGGCTCAAGTCAACGCGCTAGAGCGTTTTCGAGCGAAGTGGGCACCGGTTCGCGTGAAGAAAACGCGAAAAAATAAAGAACTAGAGCCCCGGCTTTGATTCCATCAAAGCCGGAAAGGCTCTAGGCCACCACGTTATCGAGGAAATGCCGGCCGGCCTTGTCCTCGACCTCGACGATCCACAGGTCGGGATCAAAGCCCATCTCGCGCTTCAACCGCGCTTCGATATCGGCGTCCGGCACCGGACCTTGCCGGCCGAGAACAACGCTGAACATGCGATCCAGCGGCAATTCCCTGTCGAATGCGGATTGCGGCGCCGGCCCATACAAGACACCGGACCCATCCAGATTGTTGATCTTGATAAAAACGGCACCGGCTTCTTCCGCGCCACGCTTTCGCACAGCCGCGAAGGCGCCTTCGACGTGGCAGCGGCGCACATAGGCCGCGACCCAAATGCCGGATTTCAATCGCATCGCCATCGATACCATACCACCGGCCGGTACCGCTATTATTCGAGCGGGCGCCCGGTCATGGCGGCGAGTTCGCGCACGAAGCGATCGGAAATCTGGCCGGTCACCGGCAGCTTGTGGTCGCGCTCGAATTTCTCGATCGCCGTGCGGGTTTCGGGGTCGTAAGCGCCGCTCGCCTTGATCTGGCCATAGCCGAAATCCGACAGAGCGCGCTGGATCGCGAGGACACGCTTGGATGGCGCAATCAGATCGGCAATAGGGTCGTTGCGCACGGGCGCAGAGACAGCCGCGGCGGTGGCCGCCGGCTTCGACCTGGCGGCGAGCAGCGCGCGCAGCAGTTCGTCACTGGCCTCAGGGTTGATCCGCAGGCCCGCGCCCTGCAAAAAATCTCGGGCGCCGGCGTCGGTCTTGGCGCCCCAGACGCCGTCGGCGACACCGTCATAGAAACCGCGGCGCGTCAGTTCACGCTGGATTTCGGCAATCAACTGCACGCGATTGCGGATCGGGGCGTCGGGACCGGCATTGACCGGCTCGGCGCTGCGCGGGCGAGCCGGCGCAACGGGCTGCGCAGTCGTCAACAACGGCCGCGCGGCAAATATCGGCGCCGGGTGAGGACCGGTCTGCAAAAACAAGGCATTGGAGAAAATTGCCAGCACCGCGGCGCTGGCCATCACAACCGCGACGAATTCGCGCGGATAGCGGCTAATGAGAGAACCGAGCCCGCCGGCGCGTTCCTCAAAATCGGCGGTTGCTGTTCTGTTCGAACGCTTACGCACTTTTCTTCACCAGAACATTCGCGGCGGCGACGAACTCGCCGGCGCGTTCGGTCGCAAGCTTGATTGGATCGACGACCTTGCCGCCTTCGCAATCGATCGGCAACCGAACCGTCACGCGCGTGCCCTCGCCGAGCCGGCTGCGGATATCGATATCGCCGCCGTGCAACTTCACCAGTCCCTTGACGATCGACAGGCCGAGACCAGAACCGTCATGCCGGCGGTCATAGGAGGCGCGCGCCTGGAAGAAGGCTTCGCCCAGACGCGGCAGGTCGGATTCGCCGATGCCAACACCGGTATCTTCGACAGCGACCGCGAGCTTTGGCCCGTCGCATTGCGCGCTGACGGTGATGCGGCCGCCACGCGGCGTGAACTTGATGGCGTTTGAAATGAGATTGATCAGGATCTGAGTGAAGGCGCGGCGGTCACCGACAATTTCGGGCAGATCCGGCGCAATCCGCGTCTTGATTTCAACACCGGCGTCACGCGCCTTCAGCGCGAGAAGGTCGCAACAACCGACCGTCGCCTGGGCCGGCGCGAACGGCTCGGGCGTGATTTCAAAATTTCCGGTTTCCATCTTCGACATATCGAGAATGCCGTTGACCACTGACAGCAGGTGATGACCCGATTCATTGATGAGCTTGGCATATTCAAGCCGGCGCGCCGGTTGCAGGACCAATTCCTCGTTGGTCAGCATTTCGGAGAAGCCGATGATCGCGTTAAGTGGCGTGCGCAGTTCATGGCTCATTGTCGCCAGGAAGCGGCTCTTCGACGCATTGGCCCGCTCCTGTTCGGCGCGCGCGATTTCGATCGCCTGCTCCGTCACCTTGCGATCGCTGACGTCGCGCAATACGGCAACGACCTCATGATCGCCTGGCTTCGCCTTATCGGCGGCCTGATCCAGCGGCCGGCAACGCATCTCGACCCAGACGAAGCGGGCGGCGTGGTGCTCGATATTGTCGTCACGGCGAATGCGAAACTCGACCGAGCGCGCTTCGCCCTGCGCCGCAGCGTCAGCCAGCGCGGTCAAATAGGCCGGGCGGTCCGCGACATGAACGCGGTCGAACATGCCGTGGCCGGACAATTGGCTGGGCGCCACGCCAAAGAGCTGCTCCGCGGCCGGCGACACGAACAACACCGCGCCGTTGCGGCCGTGGCGGGTGATGACGTCGGTCATGTTGCGCGCCAGCAGCCGGTAGCGGTCCTCCTCGGCATAGAGCAGCCAGAAACTCGTGCGCGCCAGCGACTCGGCGCCCAAGGCGAGGCCGGTAGCATAGAGCGCCGCCGATACGATGCCGAGCGCGGCCAGCGCACCGTGTCCGTTGGCAAGGCTCGTTGGCGGCGGCAGGAAATCGGCGGCGCTGAGCACCAGGAGGAGTCCGGCGGCGGCCAGCGCGAAAATCGACGTCAAGGCGACGACGCGGCGCGAGGCCGACAGGGCGGCCTCCAGCGGCACCACCACCAGCCAGATTGCCGCGAACGAGCCGATACCGCCATTGCATAATGCAACCGCGGTCACCATTCCGGTCAACGACAGCGACGACAAAATATGCGCGCTCTCATACCGGCCGGTGCGCGACAGGAAGTAGGCAATCAGGATCGGCGCCACCAGCCAGCCGAACACGGCGACTTCGAGAACGCTCGGTACGCCGCGGAACGCGATGTAGACCGGGAAGCTGGCGAGAGCGACGAAACTGCCCACCAGCCGCGGCGCGATGAAGGCGCGATGCCGCGCAGCGGTCAGCGCATCCTGCTTTGCGGCGGGATGCACTAACGCATCGACATAGTTCCACACTGGTGTGAGGAAACTCACGGTCCCTGTCTCACGCTTTTTACAGACGCGCCCCATTATTCGTTCCGCGACACTACGGCAGTGCCGATTAAGCGAAAGCTAAGGAGCGACGTCCACCGGCGCCGCGCGGCCTCGTTGGCGCTCATTCGGGCGGAATTGCGCCGCCATTTGCCAGTCATGGTGAAGTTTGTGTTGCCGCCAGGCGCGCGATCGACGCGCGCATTTTATTCATTACCACCGCGGTAACCATGCGGGAGAGGCCGCGAGGCCAGCGATCAGGCCCGATGTTTCAGATCGATACAATTTTACTCAATTTTGAATTTCTCGCATTTGACGAAAATACGTGGCGAAGTTGCGTCAATATTGGCGAAAACCTGCGCGGCATTGCCAACGACAGCTTCAAGCCTGTCTGCTAGTTTTTTCCGTAAGGCGGCGCAAAAGCCGTCGGGGATAATGGGTAGGGTCATGTTCTTTTTGTTGCGAATGGGGTTCTGGCTGACCGTCGTATGCGTGCTGCTGCCAAGCGGCGGCGCGAAGACGCCGGCACTGGATGCGCAGATCGACGCGACGCAAGCGGTATCGCTGGCCAGCGCCGCGGTTTCCGATGCACGCGGGTTTTGCGACCGCCAGCCGGATGCTTGTGTCGTCGGCGGCAAAGTCGCCACTGCGATCGGGCATAAGGCCGAAGCAGGCGCCCGCACGATCTACGAGTTCATCAATGCCAAGCTCAACGAGAAATCGCCGCCGACCGATACCGCTGCGAAGGTGGTCCCGGTCTCGGCTACCGGCGCCATTGGGCACGGTACGCCGAAGGGCAATTTGACGCCTGCGGATCTGCAGCCCGCCTGGCACGCGCCGGTACCTTTGCCGCCGCGGCGCGAGGCCCGCGCGAACCGGCCGGCAGCCTGATAGCGCTGCCCTGATCGCTAAAACCGGGATATGGGCGGCTAGCGCCCTGCCCCATTGTTTTGCCCATTATTTTTGTCATCCGCGCCAATCAGCCTATATATCGGGTGCGCCGGCCAAAGCCGGACGCCGTTAGATATATGCGCCACGATGGCAGAGCCCGATGACCAAGATCGACGACATCGTTGACGATTTCGCCCTGCTCGACGAATGGGACGACCGTTATCGCTATGTCATCGAGCTCGGCCGCGCCTTGCCGCCGCTGCCCGAGGACGCCCATACCGACGCCAACAAGGTGCAGGGCTGTGCCAGCCAGGTCTGGCTCATCAGCCACGTCACACCGGATGGCCCGCAAGGTCCGGTGCTGACATTCGAGGGCGACAGTGACGCGCATATCGTGCGCGGGCTGGTCGCCATTCTCATTGCGCTTTATTCCGGCAAAGGCGCGCGGGAAATCCTGGCCACCGATGCTCTCGACCTGTTCGATCGCATCGGTTTGCGCGAAAACCTGACGCCGCAACGCTCGAACGGATTGCGTTCGATGGTCGAACGCATCCGCGCCGAGGCCAATGCGGCGCTCACCGCCACAGCCTAGCCTTGCTCGACCTTGAACGCGGCGCCTTCGGCCAGCCAGGTCCGAATTGGCGCGTCGCTGCGGCCTTTGGCTTGCGCCATATAGCCGTAATGGCGGGCGAGACTGTCGAGCCCGAGTTGCAGCACGATCTTGGCCGAGCGCGCCGGCCAGCCGCGGTCGCGCTCAATTTCCTCGAGACCCTTGAGAAAGCAGCACAGGTCAACGAGCAGGCCGGAAAATTCCGGGCCGACCGCATCGAGCGCCTGGTTGACCCGCTGACGCGAGGCGATCATCGCATCGGTGAAATCGCCGGCGCGATTGCTGGCTTCGCCGCGGCGACCGGATGAAATGGGGCTCGACCAATTCGCAGTGGTGCGCGGCATCATATGGGCGCGCGTGAAGTCCGCGCGCAGCCGCTCGCCCGCCTGCAATTGATGCGACGCTATCATGGTCCGGCCATCGCGGCCGCGCCGGCGGGCCAGCCAGGCCAGCGGACTTTCGGCGTCATCCAACGTGACAGTCCGCGCGCCCTGCTCGGTGTTGATGACCCGTTCGGCCAGCGCCAGGTGCTGCGCACGGAACCTGTCGATTTCCGGCTCGCCATCGATCGGGCGCGGCGGGACGTTTGGTTTCGCTCTGGTTTTCGTCGCAAATTTCTTGTTGAACGGCATGGCCATTTCCTGTAGGATTTGTTACCTACAACGGAAACGGCGCGGCGTAAAGGATTATTTTCTTAAATTTGCCGACAAGTGGAAAGACCTATTTCGCGCGCCGCCGTCGCTGCTGGCCGAGACCCATTTGCTTGGCCAGTTGCGAGCGAGCCGCCGCGTAATTCGGGGCCACCATCGGATAGTCGGCGCCGAGGCCCCACTTCTCGCGGTATTGCTCGGGCGTCATGTTGTATTGCGTGCGCAAATGCCGCTTGAGCGATTTGAATTTTTTGCCGTCTTCGAGACACACAATATGCTCGGGCGTGATCGACTTCTTCACCGACACTGCCGGCTTCAACGGCTCGGCGGGGGCGTCGCCCGGCATTCCGGAAACCCGGCTGAGCGCGCCATAAACCTGATTGATCAGACCAGGAATATCCGCTGCCGCGACTGTGTTGTTACTGACATAAGCCGAGACGATTTCCGCGGTCAGTTCGATAAAGTTTGCGCTTATCGTGTTCTCGCTCATCGACCCTGCCCCGCTATATGTCGGCCGTTGGCCTCAAGACCAAATGCAAAGCCGCGGATGACGCAGCCGCCGGTCCGAGTAGCAATTATACAGCCGGAGATTCTTCTAGTTAAACAGGACTATTACAATTGAGATACCGCAAGTCGAGCATCGTTCAATGCGCAACTAGACTATGCACTATGCTCTGAAGTTATTGAATACGTGAAGGTATCACAGCGCCGCTGCGCATCGGCTACATGGTTTTCTCGAGGTGGCCGCGCAATTCGTTGATCGACGCAAATCGTAAAGTTCCTTGCGGCAATTCAGCTTCGATCGAGCCATCGACGTAAAGCGTATAGCCCATCCCGTCGACAACGCCGGACTTGAGAATGGCGACCGCGTGCGCGCCCGCGTCGTGCTCGGCCGGTTCGGCATGGTCATCGTGCCCGCGCCCGGATGCCGCTTCGCGCGTATCGTCGGCCGCTGCCGGCTTGTTCGGTGTTCTGGCTTTGCCCGGAAGTTGCTCGCTGCGCTTGGCGTCGGGCCATTGCAACTCGGCAGACTTCTGCACCGGCTGTTTCGGCTCGTTCGGCCTGGCCTCAGGCACCCTTTGCTCCGGAGATTTGGGCTCCTGAGATTTTGGTTCGGCCGGCCACATCGAGTCAAAATAAGTATTGGGGGGCCGGGTGGACGGCGGCGGAGCGAAGTGCTCGTCACGATCGGCGCTTGAATCGCCCGGACGGCGTTCGGCGCTTGTGTCGGCCGGACGGCGATTGGCATTGGTATCGAGCGTACGGAAAAACGCCGGCGCCGGCGGCGCGGCCGGATGCAACGGCGACAGGTAGACCTCGTCGGCGACCGTCACCGGCGGTTCGTCCGGATTAGACAGAGACGGCGCGTAGTACTCGGACGTCCGATCCCTGAAAGGCGCGCCGGGCGCGTCCATGCGGGGTTCCGGCGCAAACGGATCGCGCGCGCCGGCCTCGGGCGCGGCGTCGAGCCGATAATCGGCACGGGGCTCCGGCCGCTGTTCAGGCCGGCTTTCTGGCCTGAAATCCTGCTTGAAGTCCTGCTTGGGCTCGGCTTTGGGCCGCGGCGGAAACGCCACGCGCGCGGGGCCGGCCTGCGGCTGCGCGGGGGCGGTAGGGGCAGCCTGCTCGAACGTCTCGAATGGCCGGCTGGTGCGCACCGGCGCCCGGTTCCCCAGGGTATCGGCAATCCGCTGCAATTGCGTCACGACGACGCCAAGCGCGAGAACAATCAGCCCGCCCGTAGCCGCGGTCATGCCGGCCACGATCAACGTATTGCCAATGCCGAACTCATTGTTCGGAATGCCAAATCCAATCGCCGCGACGCCGATGACAAACGCCACCGCTCCGACGCCGTATAACAAAATCGGCATATCCGTTTCGCTGCTCCGCTACGCCGGGACCCTGCTGAAAGCCATAAAAATAGAGGTAACCTGTTATTCCAGCAAGGAATTCTCGCCTTTTTACAGGGCACACGGCAACTATTAATGTTAAAATACCAAATAATGCCTTCAAACATCATTAACGGACATTCGGCGCCTGGCCGGCCTGGCCAAGCCAAATCGACCCCTGATTCGCCCTCCACCGAAATCGCCGCCCGTGACCACAGTCCTTTTCAGCGGTTTCGAACCGCGGAAGTTGCCCCGGCCCGCGCCAGCGCCTAATTAACTTAACCGAGGGAACTCGCTAGGGACGCGCCGGGTTCAATCAACGACCGGCATTTCCGCATCAATCATTTTTTGGACCGAGGAGGAACTGATGTCTTTCAAGCTGCCCGAACTGCCATATTCCTACGATGCGCTGGCGCCCTATATGTCGCGCGAGACGCTCGAATATCATCACGACAAGCACCACAAGGCCTATGTCGATAACGGCAACAAGCTGCTCGAAGGCTCGGGCCTCGAAGGCAAGTCGCTTGAAGAGATCGTCAAGGGCGCGCACGGCAAGAACGCCGGCCTCTTCAACAATGCCGGCCAGCACTACAATCATCTGCATTTCTGGCAGTGGATGAAGCCGAACGGCGGCGGCGACAAGATCCCCGGCAAGCTGAAGGCGGCGATCGACAGCGACCTTGGCGGCGTCGAAAAGATGAAGACCGATTTCGCCCAGGCAGGCGTTACTCAATTCGGCTCCGGCTGGGCCTGGATCGAGGTCAAGGGCGGCAAGCTGGCGATTTCGAAGACTCCGAACGGTGAAAGCCCGCTGGTCAATGGCGCAACGCCGATCCTCGGCTGCGATGTGTGGGAACACTCTTATTACATCGACTATCGCAACCGCCGCCCCGATTACATGAAGGCCTTCCTCGATCATCTGGTGAACTGGGAATACGTCGACTCCCTGTTCGCCGCTGCGACCAAGTAACATTATCGGATATTCCCTGATGTCCGGCACGCGGTCGGCTGAAAATTTGGCCGGCCGCAAGGTCGATCGTTTGCCCGATGTTCTGGCCATCCTGATTCTGGTGACGGTCGCGCTCGTCGCGTCCGTCACCTTCAGGGATTACGGCCTCGGCTGGGACGACTATACCCATTCGCAATATGGCGATCTGCTGCTCAGGCTTTACGGCTCCGGCTTTGCCGATACGCGCGCGCTGTCATTCGTCAATCTGTACAAATACGGCGGCGGCTTCGACATGGCGGCGGCATTGGTCGCCAAAGTTCTGCCGTTCGATTTGTTCGAGACGCGCCGCCTGGTCGGCGCTGCTATCGGCATTTCCGGCCTGTTCGTCACCTGGCGGATCGGCCGCAGGCTGGGTGGCCCGGTCGCCGGCTGCGCCGCGCTGATTTTGCTGGCGGCCTGTCCGCTTTTCTTTGGCCACATGTTCATCAACCCGAAGGATGCGCCCTTCGCCACCGCCATGGCCGTGCTGCTGCTCGGCATCATCCGTGCGCTCGAAGAATATCCGCAACCGTCGGCGCGTACCGTGGCGCTGTTAGGCGTCGGATTGGGCATCGCTTTTGGCTCGCGCATCCTGGCCGCGGTCGCGGCGCCCTATGCGATCGCCGCTTTGGTCCTGATTGTCGCCACCAACATGCGCATGGGCGCGTGGAAAACCACCGCGCTGAATGCGCTCAATTTCATCTGGATCTTGCTGCCATCGCTGGCGCTCGGCTATCTGATCATGGGCCTGCTCTGGCCGTGGTCGGTGATTTCGCCGCTCAATCCGCTCGACGCGGCTGAATATTTCGACAAGTTCTTCGAGAAGCCGTGGAAGGAATTGTTCGAAGGCAAATTGATCTCGGTGCCGGATATGCCGATTTCGTATTTGCCGCATCTATTCGCCTACAAGCTGCCGATCGTCATGCTGATCCTCGGCCTCGGCGGACTCGCCGGTATCGTCGCCGTGCTGATCCGCGGCCGCCTGCCGCTGAACCGGCGCGGCGCGCTGCTGTCACTCGCGCTTGCCGTCCTGTTACCGGTCGTGCTGGCGATCATTTCGCATCCGGCTTTCTACAATGGCCTTCGGCATTTTATCTTCGTGGTGCCGCCCTTCGCCGCCGCCGGTGGTCTCGCCTTCGGCTGGCTGTTTGCCCGCGCCGACGCCTATGGAAAATATGCGGCCGCGGCGGTCTGCGTTGCTTTCATTGGCGGCGTCGCGCTGCCGGTCATCGAAATGGTGCGGCTGCACCCGTACCAATATACAAGTTTCAATGCCTTCGCCGGCGGTGTGCCGAACGCCCAACATAACTTCATGTTGGATTACTGGGGCGTCGCTTTCAAACAGGCCGCCGAGGAATTGAAGGAGCGGCTGAAAAACAGCGCCGAGAAACCGCCGAAGGGACGGAAATGGATCGTCGCCATTTGCGGGCCCCAGGCGACCGCGCAAGTCGTGCTCGGCGAAGGGTTCGAGACCACGTTCAATGAAAAGCAGGCCGACTTCGCCATGGCTGTTGGCGCCTATTACTGCGAATATCTGAAAGCGCCGATCATGGTCGATATCGAACGCGAAGGCGTCGTGTTCGCGCGCGTCTATGATCTGCGCGGCGGCCCGACGCCCAAGCTCCTGACCGAACCGCCGCCGTGAAAGCCGGGCGGCGCATCCCTTGCGCCGCCCGATTCTGTTTCCGTCAAGGCAGCTTGACGATCTCAACCCAATTCGGGTTCTTGCCCATCGGATATTCTTTCAGCTTGACGAGCGCGCCGGTTTTCTTGTCGATCGAATAAGCCGTTAGGCTGTTCGAAAGCTGGCCAGCCGACAGCAGGTAGCGGCCCGACGGGTCGATGTTGAATCCGCGCGGCTGCTTCTCCGTTGGATACGTGCCAACGGCTTTCAACGCGCCGGTCTTCTTGTCGACGCTGAATGCCGCCAATGTGCTGGTCGTGCGCTCCGAGGCGTACAGATACTTGCCGTCCGGCGTCAGATGAATATCGGCCGCCCACGGCTTGCCGCTGAAATCCTTCGGCAGAGACGACGCGCCCTGCACTTCCGGCTTCATCGTCCCGGTCTTTGCGTCCCAGGGGAACACATGAATCGCGCCGCTGAGTTCGTCGAGCAGATAGACAAATTTCTTGTCTGGCGAGAACACCAGATGGCGCGGCCCACCTTTGGCCTTGACGCTGACGGTCGGCGGCGTGTTCGGCGAGAGCGTGCCGGTCTTGGCGTCGAATTTCTGCTGATAGACGACATCGCCGCCGAGGCTGGTGTGTAGCACGAACTTGTTCGATGGATCGGTGATGATCGCATGCGCATTCGATTGGGTTGCAATCGTCTGCTGCGCATTGCCAACGACACCATTCGGCCCGATCGGATTGACGGTGACCTTGTTGCCGCCATAGGACGCGCTCAACAGATAGCGCCCGGTGCGGTCGGTCGCGATATAGGCCATGGAATCGGCGAGCGGCCCGCTGCCGGCGAGCGTGAGCTTGCCCGACTTCCGATCGATCGTGAAAGTCACGACCGAATAGGGCTCGTTGCGCAGGCCGACATAGAGTCGCTTGTTGTCGGGGCGCACCGCCATTGGCCATGATCCGCCGGGCTTTGACGGTCCCGGGACGGCGACGGTCGCAACCGGTGCGAGATCGCCGTTTGCCTTCAACGCGAGGACCGTCACATCCTGGCTATCGGAATTCCCAACATAAACGAAAGTTGCCGCTTCCGCCGTCGCCATCGCAAACACCATTCCAAAGATCACGCCCAAGAAGCCGCCCAACGCCGCAGCGGTGGTCCGTCGATCGGATCGCAATAAAGGTTTCGTCAGCATTCTCTCCCCCGGTCTTTTAAACATTGGTCGCCGGACCGACGCCGGCACATTCATCCTATCATCATATGATATCGGCCTCGATAGGGACATCCTAGCCAGACGCAAAAAGAGGCCGCCCCGGGGGCGGTCAAGAACTTACCCCCTTCGACGCAGCTTTGTTGCTAAGCCCCTTGCAAATCCTAGATATTCGGTCGGGCAGGCCGAAGGAGCGTCATGACGAAGCGCGATACCGAAATTGCGATCATTGGCGGCGGCGCGGCCGGCATTGCCGCCGGGCGGCGGCTGCGTGAGGCCGGCGTCGCCTGTCTCGTTATCGAGGCGCGATCGCGCCTTGGCGGCCGGGCGTGGACCGTCGCGGACGCGGCTGGTTTTCCGCTCGATCTCGGCTGCGGCTGGCTGCATTCGGCCGACCGCAATCCATGGGTCGCCATCGTCGAAACGCAAGGGCTCACCATCGACAGGAGCGCGCCGCCCTGGTCTCGGCCATCGCTGCCGGGCGTCTTCAAACCGGGCGAGCAGAATGAATTCAACGCCGCGATGG
>CAITJJ010000098.1 GCA_903892675.1 uncultured Hyphomicrobiales bacterium
TCTTGAGCTTGTCGAGCGGGAAACGCTGCAGATAGCTGAGATTCGAATAGCCGGAGCCGAAATCGTCAAGCGCGACGCGCACACCGAGGTCGTGCAGATCCTCGATGCGCTTGACCATTTCTTCCGGATTGTCGATCAGCACGCCTTCGGTGATTTCCAGCATCAAGCGCGACGGGGCAACGCCGCTTTCCTCGAGCGCCGAGCGCACCAGATCGACGATGGTGCGGTCGCGCACCTGCAAGGGCGACAGATTGACGGCGATGTAGAGGTCGGGCCAGCGCTTGGCTTCGTGCAACGCCTTGCGCAGCACAAAGGCGCCCAACGTATCCATCAGGCCCATCTGCTCGGCCACCGGGATGAACACCGCCGGGCCGATCGGGCCGCGCGTCGGGTGGGTCCAGCGCAGCAAGGCCTCGACGCCGACGATACGGCCGCCATGCGCGGCGATGATCGGCTGATAGTGCAGTTCGAGTTCATTGGCGCTGAGCGCGCGCGGCAGTTCGCGGTGGATGAATTTCTGGTCGGTCGAGACTGTGTCGATCGCCATGTCGAATGCGACGATGCTGCCGGGGCCTTTCTTATGCGCGGCGCGCAGGGCCAGTTCGGCCCGGCGCGTGAGTTCGCCGCGCGTCGTGGCATGTTGCGGCGCCTGGGCGAAGCCGGCGTGAGCACTGACCCGCACCACGGTGTCGAACCAGTGCGGGCGCGCGATATTATCGAGCACGGCGCGCAGGATCGCCTCGATATCGACATTGGCGTCGGCGGTCAGCATCACGGCGAATTCGTCGCTGCCGACGCGGCCGACCACGGCTTCCGGCGGCACCGCTTCGCGCAGCCTTTCGGCGACCGCGACGATCAGTTCGTCGCTGCCAAGCACGCCGAGATGCGCGGTGACGTCTTCCATGCCGTCGAGTTCGACCAGGGCGAAGGTGGTGGCCTCATGGCCGGCATGTTCGGCCAGAAACAGATCGAGCAGTTCGAGCGTCTTGGCGTGGTTGGGCAGACCGGTCAGCTTGTCTTCGTCGGCGGCGCGGCGCGCCTGCTCCTCGCTTAACGCCAGATCGCGGCCGGCGCGGCGCAATTGCGTCAGCGAAAATCCGGCAAAGCCGATCAGGACTATGGCCAGTCCGACAACGAACGGCATCAGCCGGTCCATCGCCATCGACATCGGCCGGGTTTTCTCCCAGGTGAAGAAACCGGCGATGCGCCCTTGCGCGTCCAGCACCGGCTGCATTTCGCGTTCGCTGGCCGACGGCTCGATTTCAAATTTCAGGCCCTGCAGCCGCGCGCTCTGCTCAACCATGCGCACGAAACGCGGATCGACTTCGCGGGTCTGGCCAAACAGATTGCGGAATTCGGCGATCGCATTGCGCAAGGCGCCACGCTGTTCCGACCACAGCCGCTCATCGCTCTGTTGCGCCAGGCCATAGCCGACGCCGGCACTGATCAAGGTGGCGCCGGTCGCGAGCAGCGCGAGCAGGACGATGATGCGCGAGGCCGAGAATGTGCGGCGCGCGCGCGCCCGCGATGCGCCGGCGGCGTCGTACTGCCGCCCCGCACCAAAGAGGCTGCCGGCCCAGGCCAACAGCTGGCGCCCCGGCGCGTACCGGGTCTTTGTCGTCTTAGCTTCGCCGATCACTCGCTACTCCCCGCGCTACGCTGCGGTCCCCAAGCCTTTAGGGATAGGGAGTCAGCCTTAATGGCGGGTCAGCAAAGAAGGTGAACGAAGGGTAAGAATTACCCCCCGGCCGGGGCCAATAGCACAGGTTTATGGCTGTTATTCATTAGGTTAGCGCAGGCCGAACCACAGCGTGGCGATGAACAAAAACGAGAAAAATCCGACCACGTCGGTGACCGTGGTCACGAACGGGCTGGAAGCCACCGCCGGGTCGATCCCGAGCCGGTGCAGGCCAAGGGGAATGAGAATGCCACCGGCGGCCGCCGCGATCAGGTTGCAGATCATCGCCAGGCCAATGACGATGCCGAGGCCCGGCACCTGAAACCAGGCATAGGCGGCGACACCGGTGATAACGGCGAAGGCCAGACCGTTCAGCAGACCGACCAGAAGCTCGCGGATGATGACGCGGCGGGCATTGGCGTAACTTAGTTCCTGGGTCGCCAGCGCGCGCACGGCGATGGTCATGGTCTGGGTGGTGGCATTGCCGCCCTGGCTGGCGACAATGGGCGCCAGCACAGCCAGCGCCACCATCTTTTCCATCTGGCCTTCAAAAGCCCCGAGCACCGAAGAGGCCAGAAAGGCGGTGGCGAGGTTGACCAAGAGCCAGTTGAACCGGCCGCGCGCGATGGTCCAGACCGTGTCGGACAATTCTTCGTCGGCTTTGACGCCGCCGAGCGCCTTGATGTCCTCTTCCGCCTCCTCGACGATGACGTCGGCGACGTCGTCGAA
>CAITJJ010000099.1 GCA_903892675.1 uncultured Hyphomicrobiales bacterium
CGGCCATATTGCTCGGCGGCGTCGATGACGGCGCGATAGCCGGCGAGATTGGCCTGGCTGGAGAGAACATCCATCGACTGCGCGCGAGTAATGCGCGGCATCAATTCCATCGCGAACGCGATCAGGCCTGCGTCGGCCATCTGCTTGAGCGCGGCCTCGTTGCCGTAAGGATCCATGATGGCGAGGACCAGCGCGCCCTTCTTGTAGGACGAGAGTTCGCCGGCCGCCGGGCGGCGGACCTTGAGGACGAGGTCGGCGTCCTTGACGACGTCTTCGCCAATGGTCGCGCCAGCGGCCGCATAATCGGCGTCCGGAATGCCGGAGGCGATGCCGGCGCCGCGGGCGACCGCGACATCGGCGCCGAGCGCCTTGAACTTCTTGACGGTTTCCGGCGTCGCCGCGACGCGCGGCTCCTGCGCTTCGGTTTCACGCGCTACGGCAATTCGCATTCACGGCCCCTGCTTTACCGGTTGTCGCCGGCCGGCTCGGTTTCGGTAACTCTGCAATTATGCGCTAGTGCGACAGGCCGGTGAAGGCAAAGATCAGGAAGCAGAGCACGAAAGCGACATAACTCGAGGTCTTCGAACCGGTCACCAGGCCGGGGATCAGGCCGATGATGGCGATGAGGAAGACCGGAATCGACGTCAGCCAGTGCCCCATCACGCCGCCGACGGTCAGGCCGAGCAGAAGATTGATGATATGGATCGACCCCACGAAGGCGAATTTGACGAAGGTCTCGTAGGTGTTTTCGTGCGCCGGATAGTCGTTGCCGGGAGCGGTGGCGTATTCGACGTTGCCGTGGTCGGCCATGGGGAATCTCTCCGAAATGTCTCTAAAAGCCTGGCGGTCGAGGGGTTAGCGCAATCGGGGCCCAAGGGCAACGCCCGGCGGCGGCAGGGAGGTACCCTGCTTCAGGGGCCTGTGGAGGATTTCAGGCCGACGGCGTCAACCGCGGCGGTCTGTCGCGCCGCCACCTGGCCGAGGTCAAAATTCTCGATCGCCTCGTTGAACAGACAATAGAAATTCAGCTCAGCCGCCAGATGCAGGAACACGGCGCCCAGGCCAACGGCGGCACGGTCCATGAAAACGAATTCGCGCGGCACCTGCACTGGACCGAGCTTTTTCAGGGCCTGATGCACCTGAAAGGCCTGCTTGCGGCCGTACTCGGACGGCTTGACCCCGTCGGCGATGGTGCGGACCCGGTCGTCGAGCAGCGGGCCGTAGATAAAGCGCGCCCAGATATTGAGCGCCTCTATCAACGGCTTGCTCAGCCGCTTGAAGCCCCAGGTCTCATAGGCATGCACGACGCGGGCGTCGTCGCCCTCAAACAGACCGCGATAGAGGTCGACGACGCCGCCGACAAAGCGCGGCGGGAAAACGCGGATGCAGCCATAGTCGAGCAGATTAATGCCGGCTGCGTCGCCTTTCGCATCGTCGAACACCGTGTAGTTGCCAAGATGCGGATCGCCGTGGATGACGCCGAAGCGGCTGAACGGAAACCACCAGGCGGTGAACATCGCGGTGGCGAGCCTGTTGCGGATGGCAAGACTGTCATCGGTATGTGACAGCATCTTCGAGCCTTCCATCCACTGCATGGTCAGCAGCCGCCCGCTGGAAAGTTCAGGCCAAACCTTCGGCACACGGATGGATGTTTCGTCCTTGAGCATCACCTGATAGAGCGCGGCATGCTTCGCCTCGCGCGCGTAGTCGAGTTCCTCGCGCAGGCGCGCGCCGATCTCGACCGCCATCTCGTCGGTGTCGATCGCAGGATCGAAACGCTTGCGCAGCGCAAACAGCATCTGCAACTGGTTGAGGTCGGCTTCGACCGCCGACTGCATGTCCGGATATTGCAGTTTGCAGGCGAGCGGCGAGCCATCGAGCGCGGTGGCGCGATGCACCTGGCCGAGCGAGGCGGCCGCCGCCGGCTGATGCTCGAAGCTTTTGAATTTCGCTTGCCAATCCGCGCCCAGCTCGGCGTTCATGCGCCGCTTGACGAAAGCCCAGCCCATCGGCGGCGCCTGGCTTTGCAGCTTCATCAATTCGGCGGCGTATTCCGGCGGCACCGCGTCGGGAATGGTGGCGAGCAGCTGCGCCACCTTCATGATCGGACCTTTCAGGCCGCCGAGTGCAGCGGCCAAAGCGAAGGCGTTACCTGCGCGGTCGGGCTTTACGCCAAGGAAGCGCTGGCTCGCCACGCGCGCGGCGACGCCGCCGACCTTGGTGCCGACTTTGGCATAGCGGCGCGCACGGGCGGCGAAGCGGTTTTTCTCGGAGTCGGTGGGAGGCATTGTTGCGCGTTAACCCAGCGTTTCCAACTCCTCGATCAACCCCGCAATCACACTCAAGCCACCATCCCAGAACTTGGGATCGGTGGCATCCAGCCCGAACGGCTTGAGCAGTTCGGAGTGATGCTTGGTGCCACCGGCCGCGAGCATGGCGAGATAGCGTTCGGCGAAGCCTTCGTTGGACTTCTCGTAAACCGCGTAAAGCGAGTTCACCAGGCAATCGCCGAAGGCATAGGCGTAAACGTAGAACGGCGAATGGATGAAGTGCGGGATATAGGTCCAGAAGGTCTCGTAGCCCTCTTTAAGTTCGATCGCCGGCCCGAGGCTTTCGCTTTGCACCGACATCCACAATTCGCACAATTTGTCCGAGGTGAGTTCGCCGTTGCGGCGTTCGAGATGCACCTTGCGCTCGAAGCTATAGAACGCGATCTGGCGCACCACGGTGTTGATCATGTCCTCGACCTTGGCGGCGAGCATGGCCTTGCGTTGCTTCTTGTCGGTAGTGCCGGCGAGCAATTTGCGAAACGTCAGCATCTCGCCGAACACCGACGCGGTTTCGGCCAGCGTCAAAGGCGTCGGCGCCATCAAGGGCCCGTTCGGCGCGGCCAATACCTGATGCACGCCATGGCCCAGCTCATGCGCCAAGGTCATGACGTCGCGCGGCTTGCCCTGGTAGTTGAGCAGCACATAAGGATGCGCCGACGGCACGGTCGGATGGGCGAAGGCGCCGGGCTGCTTGCCCTCGCGCACGCCGGCATCTATCCACTGCTTGGTGAAGAAGCCGTCGGCGATTTCGGCCATCTTCGGCGAGAACTTGCCGTAGGCATCGAGCACAGTGGAGCGCGCGGTGTCCCAGGGAATCGTGCGCTGCTCGACCTTGGGCAACGGCGCGTTGCGGTCCCAATAGGCCAGACTCTTCTTGCCGAACCATTTCGCCTTCAAGGCATAATAGCGGTGCGACAGTTTCGGATAGGCGGCGCGCACGGCCGAGACCAAAGCCTCGACCACTTCCGGCTCGACGCGGTTGGACAGATGGCGCGCGTCGGCGACATCCTTGAAGCCGCGCCAGCGGTCGGAAATTTCCTTGTCCTTGGCGAGCGTATTGGTGATCAGCGTGAACGGACGCAGGTTGGCCTTGAAAGTTTTCGCCAGCGCTTGGGCGGCTTCCTTGCGCTTCTTGCCGTCGGCGTCCTGCATCAGGCTGAGCGCCGGCTCGATCGAGATGTCCTTGCCGCCGATTCTGAATCGCAAGGCGGCGATGGTGTCGTCATATTGCCGGTTCCAAGCGGAGTAGCCGGTCAGCGACTTTTCGTGAAAGAGCTGCTCGATGCGGTCCTCGAGCTGGTACGGCTTTTCCTTGCGCACATCCTCGATCCACGGCCGGTAATGGCCGAGCGGTCCTTCCATGGCCTTGTCGAGCACGGCGTCGTCGATGCGGTTGAGTTCGAGATCGAAGAACAGCAGATGCGAATAGGCCTGCGTGATGCGCTCGCTCATGTCGCCGTAGAATTTGGTTATCGCCGCGTCGGTCGAATTGCCGGCATGCAGCAGCCCGGAAAAAGAGCCGATACGGCCGAGGAGATCGCCCACCGTCTCGTAGCGCTTGACGGCGTCGAGCAGGCCGGGCGCGGCCGGCGCCGCGGCGAGGTCCGCCAGCCTTCCCTTGAAATCGCTTTCAAAGGCGACGCAGTCGGCGTCGGCCTTTTCCAGGTCGCGCTTGAGCTCCGGGCTGTCAATGCCGGGATAAAGGTCGTTCAGGTTCCAGACCGGCAGGGGGCCGAGCTTCACCCCTTTCGCGGCGGGTTTGGATGATTTCAAGGGCTTGCGGACGGCGGCTTTGGTCGCGGATTTGGCCATTGGGGGCTATGTCACTTTGCGGGGAAAACGGGCGGCGGGGGTCAATATCTCTCGTACCCATTTAGGTGCTGAGAGATGGCGATGCGATGGCGGAGGGCCGACTTTTCAACATTTTGACCGTGATTCTGGCCCGCGTCGCCCTGCCGCACCCGGCCACCATTTAAGGCCCCATTAAGCCGGATCGCCGACACTGCACCAAATCGGCACAGGTGTGAGCCGCGCTTTCGCGCGGGCGTCGGTGGTGGAGTGATTCATGTCGGAAGTGGTGTTGATCGTCGATGACGATCCGGTCCAGCGCCGTCTCGTCGAGGCCATGGCGCAGCGTTTCGGCTACCGCGCTCTGACCGCCAATGGCGGCGACGCCGCCCTTGCCCTCCTCCTCGGCGATCAGCCGACCCAGATCGACTGCGTCGTGCTCGATCTGGTGATGCCCGACCTCGACGGCCTCGGCGTGCTGGCGCGCATGCGCCAGGCCGGCCTCGACACGCCCGTCATTATCCAGACCGCACATGGCGGCATCGACAATGTCGTCTCGGTGATGCGGGCCGGCGCCGCCGATTTCGTGGTCAAGCCCGCCTCGCCCGAACGGCTTGAAGTCTCATTGCGCAACGCGCTCGCCACCAAGGCGCTGGCCAGTGAATTGCAGCGCGTCAAGCGCAGCCGCGACGGCACGCTGACTTTGTCCGACGTCATCAGCCGCTCGCCGGCGATGAAGCCGGTTCTGGGCGCCGCCGAAAAATCCGCCGCCTCTACTATTCCTGTTCTGATCGAAGGCGAAAGCGGCGTCGGCAAGGAATTGATGGCGCGCGCCATTCACGGCTCCGGCGAGCGCCGCGCCCGGCCCTTCGTCGCGGTCAATTGCGGCGCCATGCCGGAGAACCTCGTCGAGTCGATCTTGTTCGGTCACGAGAAGGGCTCGTTCACCGGCGCCACTGAAAAGCATACCGGCAAGTTCATCGAAGCCGACGGCGGCACTCTGTTTCTCGACGAGGTCGGCGAACTGCCGCCCGCCGCGCAGGTCAAATTGCTGCGCGCGCTGCAAGAGGGCGAAGTCGAGCCGGTAGGCAGCCGCAAGACCGTCAAGGTCGATGTGCGCATCGTCTCGGCGACCAATCGCGATCTGATCGCCGACGTGAAAGCCGGGCGCTTCCGCGAGGACCTGTTCTATCGCCTGTGCGTGTTTCCGATCACGATCCCGCCTTTGCGCAAACGCCCGGAAGACATCCCCGAACTGGTGCGCCACTTCCTCACCCGCATCGCCGCCGAACAGGGCAAGCGCCTGCGCGCGCTCGACGGTTCGACCATGGCGCAACTTGCCGCCTTCCGCTGGCCGGGCAATGTGCGTCAGCTCGAAAATGCAATCTTCCGCGCCGTCGTGCTCGCCGATGGCGACAGCGTCGGCATCGCAGAGTTTCCGCTTCTCGCCGGCCAGCCTTTGGCAGAAGGGGAACCGGAACAATTGAGCGAAGCGGCGCCGGATATGGCGCCCGATATGCCAGCCGGGCCGCCGCAGAGTATCAGCGACCGCATGGCGCGGCTGAAGCCCAGCGTGACGATGGTGGCGCCGTCTCTGCCGTTAACCGATTCTCGCAATGACGTGAGACCGCTTGAGGATATCGAGCGCGACGCCATCCGCTTTGCCATCGCGCATTACCGCGGCCAGATGTCGGAGGTTGCGCGTAAACTGAAAATCGGCCGTTCGACGCTCTATCGCAAGCTGGAAGGCCTCGGTCTGGAACAAGAAGCCGCCGAAGTCGCGGTTAACGAAGCAGTGGCGGCGGAGTGATCGTTAAAATTTTAACGATTGGATTCAGCGTTAGCTTTGATGCGAAGTAAGCGCCCGCAAGACGGTGAAAATCTTTGAATCGCCCATGCGTTCCACCGCATAATGGCGCCGCGTTTCTAACGCGCCGGGGGGCCGCACCGGCTAGGACACTGCCCGGCATTTGAAGCATTCAGTTGAATGCGTGTGGAGTTCAAGTTCATGCGTAATGTAAGGCTCGACCATTTCCTTGCCGGCACCATGCTGGCCCTGATCGTCGCAACGCCGCGCATCTCGGCCGCCGCGCCCGAGGCCATTCGCCAAATCGCGCCGCCGCCGCCGTCCTTGAGCGGCCAGCCGCCCAGCCGTGACGACGCGACGCCGGCGAAACCGGAGCCGCTGGCACAAAGCCCGGCCGCGCCGGAGCCCGCCGCGCCGGTCAACGCCAGCGAGCCGACCGCCGCCCCGCTCGAAAAGGCGCTTGCCGCCAGTGACAGCCAGATCGCCGACCGTTTGCGCGACCAGGTCAAGCGTCTCGACAAGCGCATCGAAAATCCGGCCGAGCGCAAGGCGCTGGAAAGCTATTACACGGTGCGCCAGTTCGCGCCGATCTGGATTCGCGACGACCGCCTCACCGGCAACGCCAAGGCGGCGATTGCCCGCCTGAAGAACGCCAGCGTCGACGCGCTCGACGCCAGCGATTATCCGGCGCCCGACTTTGCCGCCGCCGCCAGCGCCGACGCGCTCGCCACCGCCGATATCAGGCTGACGCAATCGATCATGACTTTCGCCCGTCACCTCTCGGCCGGCCGCATCGCGCCGAACCGCGTCGTCGCGGAAGTCGATTACGGCTCGCATACGCCCGAGCCGGCCGACATTCTCAAGCGTATTCCCGAGGCCAGCGACGTCAACGCCGCCTTCAACAGCTTCAATCCGCCGCATGAGGCGTACAAGGCGCTCAAGGCAAAGCTCGCCGAGTTGCGCGCCGGCGGATCGCGCACCGACGCAGATCATCGCATCGCAAGCGGCGCCGCGATCAAGCCGGGCGACAAGGATTCGCGCGTGCCGGAGTTGCGCGCGCGGCTCCATGTCAGCCTGACGGCGCCGGCTCCGACGCAGGAAGCGATGAAGGTGCGCGACAAGCGCACCGGCCAGATCAAACTGGTCAAGGTTCAGAAGGACGCCGGCAAACCGGACGAGCTGGTTTACGACAAGGCGTTGATCAACGCGGTCAAAGCCGTGCAGGCGCGCGCCGACATCAAGCCGACCGGCGTGATCGATGGCCGCACGCTCGCCGCCATCAACGGCCCGAACGCCGCGCAGAAAGCCGACGCCGTCGCCGCCACCATGGAACGCTGGCGCTGGCTGCCGCGCGATCTCGGCAAGTCCTATGTGATGGTCAATATTCCCGACTACACGCTCAAGGTCGTGCGTGACGACAAGATTGTCTGGCGCACCAAAGTTGTCACCGGCAAACCGCAGACGCAGACGCCGCTTTTGACCGCGGCAATGGACAACGTCGTCGTCAATCCGTCGTGGTACGTGCCGCAGTCGATCATCCAGAATGAGTTGCTGCCAGCTTACACCAGCGATCCGCAGATCTTCGATCGCATGGGCCTCGAGGTGAAGCGCGGCGCGGACGGGCATATCAATGTGGTGCAGCCGCCGGGCGCGGCCAATGCGCTCGGCCGCATCAAGTTCAACTTCCCGAACAAGTTCCAGGTCTATTTGCACGACACGCCGGAGAAGCGGCTGTTCGCCAGCGAGCGGCGCGCCTACAGCCATGGCTGCATGCGGGTGGAAAATCCGATCAAGTTTGGCGAAGTCATGCTCGGCATGGCGCTGGCCGGCGCCGCGCCGGACGCACGCCAGATCGAAAGCCTGGTCGGTCAGGACGAGAAGACCTTCAAGCTCGACAAGCGGCCGATGGTGCATCTGACCTATCAGACCGCTTACATCGACGATGCCGGCGCTCTGGTGGTCCGCGACGACATTTATGGCTTCGACCAGCGCATCAAGGCCATCATGCAATCGGACGAACGCCGGGTCGCCGATGTGGCGCCGCCGCCGGAACCGAAGAACGAACTCGGTACCATGCGAAGCAACCAGGAAGTCCTGAACCGGGTCGAGCGCCGCCAAGTATCGGGCCCGTTCACGTTCTTCGATCACGTCTTCCGGTAGGACGCGCCGGGACCGCACCCGGCGCGCACCGCCGCCTTTTGGACGGCGGCCGCGCCCGGCGACGGGAAAGCCGCGGTTCCGTGCCGCACGGCCGCCCCGTGCGCGGCCTTTTTCCGCCCATTTCCCCCCGTAGGCATTGCCTCTTCCGGGGGTAAAGCCGTCCGTTAAAGGGTCGGTTAACCAAAGCCCGACAACACTACGCCGTCGTCGTGACGGCCTCGATCAGGCGTGGCGATGTCCCTGGGGCAGCGGTATCGACGGGTTGAATCTTTGACAGCGCGTGGCGTTCGTCGGCAATCGTATGGGCTGTCCATGCTGCGCGCGACCGCGCGGCGGTGCGCGGCGTTGGGCCTGCCGATCGGCCTCGCCGGCCTGATCCTGCTCGGCGCCAACGACGCGCTGCAAACCGCGTCGGCCGAAGGCGACACCCGCTCCCTGTCGTTTCATCACCTTCATACCGGCGAGACCATCACCGTCACCTACAAGCGCGACGGCCGCTATGACGACGCCGCGTTGAAGAAGCTCGACTGGTTCATGCGCGACTGGCGGCGCGAGGAGTCCACCCGCATGGACCCGCGTCTGTTCGACATCCTGTGGCTCGCCTATCGCGACGTTGGCGGCAAGAAGCCGATCGAGGTGATCTGCGGCTATCGCGCACCCGGCACCAACGCCATGCTGCGCGCCCGCTCGCGCGGCGTCGCCGAGAACAGCAATCACGTCACCGGCCAGGCGATGGATTTCGCCATTCCCGGCGTCGATCTGGAAAAATTGCGCGAAGTGGGATTACGCCTGCAGCGCGGCGGCGTCGGCTTCTATCCGACCTCCGGCTCGCCTTTCGTGCACATGGATACCGGCACGGTCCGGCACTGGCCGCGCATGACCCACGACCAGCTGGCCAAAGTGTTCCCCGACGGCCGCACCGTGCATGTGCCGTCCGACGGCAAGCCGCTGCCGGGCTATGCGCTGGCTCTGGCCGATGTCGAACGCCGCGGCAGCGAACCGTCATCCGTGTCGCTGGCCGCCGGTCCGAGGAAGGTCGTCGTCGAGCGCGTGGTGCCTCTGCCGGCCGCGCGGCCGGTCGCGGTGGCTGCGCTGGCTTCGACGGACAATCGCACGGACAATCGCACGGACAAGAGCAATGTCTGGACCGGCAAGAAGGTCTGGAACAGCAAGATTGAAAGCAGTGACCTCGAGCCTTTGACCGAGGCCGCGCCAATCGACGCCCAGCCGCCTTTCGCGGTTGCCGACGCCGATCCCGAAATCACCGCCAGCACGACGCCTCTGGCCTATGCCGAGCCGCCGGCGCCGATCCCGGCGGTGCGCGCCAAGCCGATGGGCGCGGCACTGACGGCAACGAAGGCCGCAGCTCTTCCCGCGACGGCGGCCGTCGTGCCGGCGCAAGCTTTTTCGGTCCCGTTCGCGCCGGCGCTGACCGGCGGCGTCCTGAACCCCGGCAGCCCGTGGCTGCGCGCCGTCCTGCTAGCGCCAAGCATCAGCGGCGCGATGACCGCGACGCAACTGGGCGCGCCGCCCCTGCGGGCTACGGCCGAACTCTTGCACAAGCCGGCGCAGTCGCTGGTGATGACGTTTGCGGACGACCCGCATCTCGGCATGACCACCGACCGTTTCGACGGGCAGGCCGTCGAATTCCTGGCGACCGCGACGTTCACCGAGCAGATAACGGCGGCGTTGCGCTAGCCGCACATACGTCCGTCGCCTACTGCAACATGCCCAGCGCGTGCATGTAGGTTTCCAGGATCTCTTCCTGCTCGCGGCGCTCGTCGGAATCCATCTTGCGCATGCGCACGATGGCGCGCAGCGCCTTGGCGTCGAAACCGTTGCCCTTGGCCTCGGCATAGACGTCGCGGATGTCCTCGGAGGTCGCCTTCTTTTCTTCCTCAAGCTTTTCGATGCGCTCGATGATCGCTTTGAGCTGATCCTTGGCGAAGCGGGTTGATGGTGCTTCTTGTTCGGCCGCTGCGGAAGAAGGCATCGAGAACTCCTTGAAACTTGAACGCGGCCGTCAACGCCGCCAGATTACCCAAGCGCGGCATTCATGCCGCCAGTATTGCACTGAGGTTTCGGAATTACCGGGCCTCAGGTCAAGGAAACCGTGAAGTCATCCACGTTGTTCACATGGCCGGATGAGAAAATATTTATTGTCGCGGGCCTAGTGCCGGTGCGACTTCTCGAATGCGGCCTTCTGCTCAGGCGAGGCCTCTTTCTGGTTCTGCGCGCGCCACTCGTCATAGGGCATACCATAGACGATCTCCCGGCTCTCGTCCTTGGACATGGGCAAGCCCTTGGCGTCCGCCGCTTCCTTCATCCAGTTCGACAGGCAATTGCGGCAGAAACCGGCAAGATTCATCAGATCGATGTTCTGCACATCGTTGCGCCCGCGCAGGTGCTCAACCAGACGCCGGTATACCGCGGCTTCCAGTTCGGTACGGGTCTTGTCGTCGGAAATCTTGTCGGTCATGAGCGGTATCCTTCGCGGTTCCGTCCGCTAAGATAGGCGCAGCCGTCGCTGCGTTCCAGAGCCAATAAGAAACCGTCACAGGGAAGAAACGATGAAATTCGCGCATTTTTCGCACATCTGGGCCAAACCGGCCATGACCCCGCACCAGCGCTACGAGGAACTCTGGCGCGAACTGGAATTGTGCGACGACCTCGGCTTCGACTATTCGTTTTGCGTCGAGCATCATTTCCGCCCCGACGAAAGCTGGATTTCCTCGCCCAGCCTCTACGCGGTCGGCGCCGGCGCGCGCACCAAGCGCATGCGCATCGGGCCGATGGGCTACATCGTGCCGCTTTACCACCCGCTGCGACTGGTCGAGGAAATCGCCATCGTCGACCAGATGCTGGGCGGACGCATGGAACTGGGCCTGGTGCCGGGCATCAGCGCCGAATATTTCAAGCCGTTCGGGCTCGACTACAGTTTCCGCAAATCGCCGACGCTGGAATTCGTCGATTACATGCGCGCGGCCTATGGCGAGAAGCAGCCGTTCTCGTTTCACGGCGACAATCACAAGACCGAATCGGCGGAAATCTCGGTGCAGCCGTTCCAGAAGCCGCATCCGCCGCTGTGGATGATGAGCCGCGACCCGCAGACTTTGGAATTCTGCGCCACGAACGGCATCAATCCCGGCTATTTCCTGATTTATCCGCGCAAGGACGCGGCGCCCCGCTACGTGAAATTTCTCGAGGACTGGGCCAAGGCCGGCCACCCGAAAAAGCCGAACATCGCCTATTGCACCATCGTCCATGTCGACGACACCGACGAGAAGGCGCTCGACGTCGCACTCAAGCGCGCGGCGCGCGCCTATGAAGGCTTCCTGCCGCATCCGAAACCCGGCGAGACCTTCGACGAACGCGTGCGCGAGCACGCCAAGAAGTTCATCGGCCGTGGCGAACCGGGCGCGTCCGAGATCATGGCCAATCTGTTCGACGCCGATTACCTGATGAAGCACGAACTGGTGTTCATCGGCTCAGCCGAGACGGTGGCGGCGAAGATTCACGCCGCCGCCAAGGCCGGCCTGTTCAACGTGTTCCTCGGCGAGTTCAATTTCAGCGATCTACCGGAAGCCGACCTGATGCGCTCGATCAGATTGTTCGGCGAGAAAGTGATCCCGGCGCTGCGCGACTACGAGCCGTTCTGACGAAAAGATTAACGCCCCCGGTGTTGGCCGGGGGCGCTTTTGTTCGAGCGGGACGATTTACTGCGCGTCTTTCAGTTCCGGATGCGCGGCGAGCCGCGCCGTGTTCAGACGGTGGATGATAAAGCAGATCACCGCACCGGCGGCGAAGGGCAGCGCCGACCACATATAAAGCCGCTCAACCGGCAGGCCGATCAGCAAGGCGCCGACCAGCGGCCCGACGATCGAGCCGATGCGGCCGATGCCCAGTTCCCAGCCCGAGCCATTGGCGCGCAGTGAAGTCGGATAGACCATGGCGCCGATGACGTTGATGCCGGACTGGATGCCGAGCACCAGGAAACCGGCGAAAAAGATCGTCACCAACAGGATGGTCTGCGACGCCAGCCCGGCGGCATAACCGATGGCGCCGACGGCGGGCACGGCGACCACGAACATAATGGCGACCGCGAGGAAGCGGTGCTTCTGCAACCACCAGCACAGCAGCAGCGCACCGACCGTGCCGCCGATCTGCAGGCTGGCGCCGGCCAGCGCCGCGGTGGCGGGCGGCAGCTTGGCCGCCGTCATCAAGGTCGGCGTCCAGCTGATGAGGAAGAAATAGCCCATCAGATTGAGCGCGAACAAAAGCCACAGCAGCGGCGTGATTAGCGCCAGGCCGTCGCGGAACAGATGGCCCGGGCTGAAGCCGGAATATTGCTTTTCATCTTCAATGACGAATTTGGCATTGGGCGGCACGACATAGTCCGGCCGGATCGCCTTGATGGTCTTTTCCATCTTGCCGCGCTGACTCTCATGCAGCGCCATGTATTTGATCGATTCCGGCAGGCCGATCTGCGCGGCGATGGCGATGATAATCGGCACGATGCCGCCGATCAGAAAAATTATCTGCCAGCCATGGGTGGGCACCAGGGCCGCCGTGACGAAGCCGGGAATGGCGCCGCCGAGCGGCACGCAGCCGACGGCGATGATCGCCAGAGTCGCGCGCAACTTGCGCGGCGCCGATTCGGCATTGATGGCGACGACATTGGGGATGACGCCGCCGATGCCGAGGCCGGCAAGCAGGCGCAGCCAGAACATCTGGTCGAGATTGGTGGAGTAGGCGGCGCCGAGCGTGAACACGCCGAACACCAGATTGGCCCAGACCAGAGCCGCCTTGCGGCCGTAGCGGTCGCCGACAAAGCCGAACAGCGCCGAGCCGAACAGAATGCCGATCAGGCTGGCGCTGAACACCGGCCCGAGCGCGCCCGGCTTCAAGGCCCACTCCCTGGCGAGACTGGGCGCGGCGAAGGCGATGGCGGCGATGTCGTAACCGTCGATGAGGACGATGAAGAACGACCAGACGATCAGCATGATCTGAAACGAGCTTAGGCCGCGCTCGTCCAGCAGACGTGACACCTGAACGACTGGTTGATCCGCCATCATTGCCTCCCCGGGGCTTATTTTGGTTTTCGCACGTAGGTTATCGCGAGCCTTCGCGGCTCTTGACGGCAATGCTAGGCCGCCGGCGGCGCGCTGGAAAGCCTCCTGTCCCACATCGCAAGCCGAAATCGGATATTAACCAGCGCCGAGATAAGCGCGCTGCACCGCCGGGTCCGCGCTCAGCGCCGCGCCGGTGCCGGCGCCGACAATGCGGCCGGATTCGATCAGGTAGCCGCGATCGGCGATCTTCAGGCTCTGCTTGGCGTTCTGCTCGACCAGCAAAATCCCGAGACCGGCATCGCGGATGCGGCCGAGACTCTGAAACAGCTCCTTGCACATGATCGGCGACAGGCCGAGCGACGGCTCATCAAGCAGGAGAATATCCGGCGCCGTCATCAGCGCCCGGCCGATGGCCACCATCTGCTGTTCGCCGCCGCTCATGGTGCGCACGGTCTGGCGCAGCCTTTCGTTCAGGCGCGGAAACAGCGACAGCACCAGTTCGAGGTTGCGCGCTTCCGTCTTGCGCGCGCGCGCCGGATAGGCGCCGAGCAGCAGATTTTCGCGGACCGTCATCTCGCCGAAGATACCGCGACCTTCCGGCACCAACGCCACACCGGCCGCGACAATGTCGTGCGCCGGGACAGCGGTGAGTTCCTTGCCCGCCATCGCGATGCGCCCGCCGGGCGCCACCGGCACGAGCCCACCGATCGCCTTCAACAATGTCGTCTTGCCGGCGCCGTTGGCGCCAAGAATGACGACCAGTTCGCCGCGCTGCACGGTGAGCGAGACGCCGTCGAGCGCGCAGTGCTTGCCGTAAAAGGCGGAGATGGCGGAGATTTCAATCATCGGCGTCACCGAGATAGGCGCGGATTACTTCTTTATCGGCAAGCACCGCGGCGGGCGGGCCTTCGGCGATTTTGGCGCCCGTGTTCATCACGACGCAGCGGTCGCACAGCGAACGGATCGCGTCCATCATGTGCTCGACGATGATGATGGTCAGGCCTTCGTCGCGCAGCATCTTGACCAGCGCAATGCCGACCTGAAGCTCGGACGGGTTCAAGCCAGCGAGCCATTCGTCGAGCAGCAGCACGTCCGGTTCGAGCGCCAGCGCCCGCGCCAGCTCCAGCCGCTTCTGGTCGATATAGGTGAACTGGCTGGCCGGCATGTCGGCCTTGTCGCCGAGGCCGACGCGGGTGAGCAGCTCGCGCGCCCGCTTGTCGGCCGCCTCGCCCCACAGCGCTTCAGAATGAAAGGCGAGACCGGCGATCACATTCTCCAGGCAGGTCGAGGCGCCCAGCACCCGCACCAGCTGGAACGTGCGGGCGACGCCGCGTTGCGCGACGCGATGCGCCGGCAGCCGCGTGATCGACCGGCCGTCGAGCTGGATGTCACCGCTGTCGGGCAGAATAGCGCCGGAAATCAGATTGAGCGCCGTGGTCTTGCCGGAGCCGTTCGGGCCGATGAGACCCAGAATTTCGCCGCGCCGCAGTTCGAAGCTGAGGTTATCGACGGCGACGAGGCCGCCGAACGACTTGCGCACATCGGTCAGCCGCAACACCGGCGCCTCACCCGCCGCTTCGCGTTTGGCGGCGCGCGACCAGACCCGGCCGAAGATAATTTCGGCGAGCGCGGACATGCCGGTGGCCGACGCGGCGCGGCCAAAGGACGGCACGCGCGCCGCCAGCAGCCCGAACACGCCCTGCGGCAAGGCATAGACGATCAGCACGAACACGAGGCCGAGCAGGATGCTGAAATAATTCGGGAACGTGCCGATCAATAGTTCGAACAACAGCACCAGCGGCACCGCGCCCAAGAGCGGGCCGAACAGCGCGCCGGCGCCGCCGAACAGCGCCATTATGACGACCTCGAACGAGATCATCGGATTGAAGGCAATCGCCGGATCGATATAGGTCCAGCGCGGCGCCATGATCGCGCCGGTGACAGTCATGAAGGCGGCGCTGATCGCGAACAAGGCCAACTTGGCGCGCGTCGTGTCGATGCCGCAATGGCGCGCCACGGTTTCATCCTGACCGATGACGCGCACGGCCAGACCGAGCCGCGAATGGCGGATCAGCCAGCCGACGCACAACACCGCGACCGCGAGCGCCAGCAAACGCCAGTAGATGCCTTCCGACGTGGTCTCGGCGAAAATATAGCGTCCGACCGAGCCGTGAATATTGACCTCGTACCAGGTGACGAGCTGGCGAATGAGCTCGGACAGGCCGAAACTGAAGATGACGAAATAGATGCCGGACAGGCGCAGCGTCGACAGGCCGACCACCAGCGCGATGAGCACGCCGACCACCGCCGCGATCAGCAGGATCAGCGGGATCGGCAACAGATCGGGCAGAATCGCGGTTGTGTAGGCGCCGATGCCGAAGAAGGCGGCGGTGGCGAGCGCGATGTAATGCGTCGGCCCGGAAAACAGCGCCCACGCCGTCGCCAGCACGGTGAAATACAACAGGCTGATGCCGAGCGCGAGATGATAGCCGCTGGCCAACAACGGCACCGCGGCCAAAACGGCGATGACGGCAGCAATGCCGGCGCCAGTGTAAACGCTGGAGATTTTCAACGCGCGGGCCTCCCGAACAGGCCGGTCGGCCGCCACAACAACGCGCCGAGAAACAGCGCATAGGTGACGGCGATGGTCAGGCCGGGATCGACCAGCCGCGCCACCGCGGTTTCAGCGATGCCGAGCAGAAGGCCGGCGACCAGTGCGCCCATCATGTTGCCGACGCCGCCCATGATGACGACGATCAGCGCTTTCATGGTGAAGATGACGCCGCTCGCCGCGCTGAAGGTGAGGAACATGCTGATCAGCACGCCGCCGGCGCCGACAATGGCGCCGCCGGCGGCGAAGGCAAGGCCAGAGGCGGCGGCGATGTCGATGCCGGACAGTTGCGCCGCCACTGGATTGACCGCGATCGCGCGCAAGGCGGTGCCGAAGCGCGTGCGCGTCAGCAGCAGATAGAGCAGCCCGCCGATGACCAGCGCGAATAGCAAAGCGAGAATGCGGTTCGCCGCCAAAGTCGTGCCGAGAATCCGGACCGGAACGGATAAATACGAATAGCTCTGCAAGGCGCCGCCGAACACGACCTGCATGATCCCCTGGATGACGAACAGCACGCCGAAGGTGCCGAGAATGCTGTCGACCTCGAGCATGCCCTGATTTTTCGCGCGCTTGACCAAAGGCGTCAGCACGACGCGGTACAGAAGCCAGTTGGCGGCGAACGATGCCGGCACGATCAACAGCAGGCCGAGGATCGGATTGACCGCCATGCCGGTGAACAGAAACAGCGCGCCGAAGGCGGCCGCGATCAGAAATTCGCCGTAGGACAGATTCATGATGCGGGCGATGCCGTACTGGAGCGTCAGCCCCATGGCGATCAACGCATACATCCCGCCGAGCACGAGCCCGGAGAGAAGAATATCGAGGGTGAGGGTCATTTATGAATTTCCGCTGTCATTCCGGACGCCGCCATCAGCGCGTCGTCGCGCTATGGCGGCGATCCGGAATCCAGCTCTGAATTCCGGGGTCGCGGACATAGCGCGTCGAAGACGCGCGTAAACGCGCTTATGATCCGCGCCCCGGAATGACGATTGCTACCACTTCGGCTTGTCGATCGGCGCCTTGGCGCCGGCCTTGGCGACTGGCGAGATGCCGAAGAAGTCGTTGCCCTGCCACTGACCGACGGTCCAGACGTTGGTGTTCTGGCCGCCCTCCAGCTTGACCTTGCCGATGATGGTCTCGAACGAGCCGTTGTTGATCTCGTTAATGATCGCGGCGCGATCGATCTTGCCGACACGTTCGATCGCCTGCTGCAACACCTGCAGGCTGGCGTAGGTAATCGGGCTCGCCCAGCGGTCGGGTTCGCGGCCGATGATCTCCTTGTGGTGGGCGATATAAGCCTTGATGCCCGGCAGGTTGGCATCCGAGCCGCCGACGCCCATGACGCCTTCGGCGTTCGCCTGGAACTTGCCCTTGTAGCCGGGGAACGCGGTGCCGACGCCGAGGTAGACGGCCTTCGGATTGAAGGCCAGAACCTTCATCGTGTCGGTGATGGCAAAGGTGTCCGGCGGATAGCTGAAGGCGATCAGCACGTCGGGATTGGCGGCCTGCGCGTCCTTCAAGACCGGCTGCATGTCCTGGCTACCGAACGGATAGGACTTGTCGTAGACAAGCTCGAAGCCCGCCTTCTTCAAACCTTCGCGCGCGGCGGTCGACTGCTCGATGCCGAACTGGTCGGCGACTGCGATCATGGCGATCTTGTTGCCGATCTTGCCGTCCTTCTGCATCTTGCTGAAAGTCTCGACGATGCCGTCGACTAGTTGCGACGGCAGACCGAGCCAGAACGTCATGTTCGGCCAGCGCTTGGAAAGCTGCGGCGACTGGTTGGTGTTGGCGGTGACGGCGAGATGCGGATAGCCAAGCTTGTTGAAGATCGGCGCGGCGGCGAGGTTCATGCCGGTCGACCACGGCGGCAGGATGAAATCGACCTTGTCCTGCGTCGCCAGGCGCTCGACCGCCTTGATCATCTCTTCGGAATTGCTGCGGTCATCGTATTCGATGACTTCGACCTTCATCTTCTTGCCGCCGACATTGATGCCGCCGGCGTCGTTCACGTCCTTCACCCACACCTGGTAATTCGGCAGCGTGGTAAC
>CAITJJ010000100.1 GCA_903892675.1 uncultured Hyphomicrobiales bacterium
GCGACGGTAATCTGGGCGCTGACCTCGCCCTTGTGGCGAGCCACAAGCTGACAATAGCCGCGAATAATGCTGCGCACGGCGAACAGCCGGCGGTTGGTGGTGACGACGCGCAGGAAGTTGGCAGCGGTGCCGCCGATGCCGGCCTTGGCCAGAATGGCGCCGATCGCCTTGAGCTGCTCATCGACGCCGAAGACCGGGCTGCGCACCAGCCGGTTGAGATCGGCGCTGCCGACGATCATGGCGTCGAATTGCTCGAGGTCCTTCTTGACCTGATCGACGGCTTTTTGCTCAAGCGCGAGCTCGAAGAGAGCGCCGGCATATCGGCCGGCCATTCCGGAAATGAGTTGGTCTTCGCCCGCCACTTGCACGCTCGTTTTCGTTGCTACTTCACAGGCCGGACGCCGTCGCGGAGTGGGCGGCGCAAACTATTGGAATCCAAGGAAGAATTCCGATTTTGGGAGAGGTCGCGGGCGCGCCCGGAAACCCTCGGTAAATCGAGGCGCTAGCTAACACAGGCCCGCTTGCGGTGCAACAAGGCGTGATTCGAAGACGCCGCCTCCGACCGGCACCCGCCAGCGGCAAATCTGCATCTCAGAGATGCCTCGCCAGCCCAGCATCCCGCCTATAGTTTGCGCATCGCTGCGGCAAACAGGGACTGGTCCCCTGCAACGCTTCAAGAACAACGACCAGCCGGGAGCCTACGGCACAATGCCGCATGCGCATTTGGATAGAAACGCCGCACCGGCGGGCGCTCCCGGCACCGCCAAGCTGCTGGTACTGCTGCTGGCCTTCGCCTGGGGCTTCAACTGGATCGCCGCGGCGATCGCAATGCACGAAATATCGCCATGGAGCGTGCGATTCGCCGGATCCGGTCTCGGCACTGTGACCCTGTTCGTCGCGGCCCTTCTGACCGGCAACAGTCTCAAGGTGCCGCGCGGCGAGTACAAGCACATCATGGTCGCCGGCTTTCTCAACGTAGCGGCGTTTCAGATCCTGTCGTCCTTCGCGCAATTGACCGGGGACACGTCGCGCGCGGTCATCATCACTTATTCGATGCCGATCTGGGCGACCATGCTCGGCTTTGTTCTGCTCGGCGAGCAGCTGAACGGCGTGCGCCTGCTGGCCTTCGCGCTATGCGTGGCCGGCATCACGACTTTGGTCTGGCCGCTGTTCGCGCATGGCATACCGGCGACCGTCTTTCTCTCGCTCGGCTGTGCGCTGAGTTGGGCCTTCGCCACGGTCTATATGAAATGGATGAAAACCACGGTCGAGCCGCTGGCCAATGCCGCCTGGCAATTGCTGTTCGGGTTCTTGTTCATCGCCGCCGGCACGTTCATGTTCGACGGCTATCCGCGCCTGTGGCCGATGCAGACGAACACGCTGCTGGCCGCCCTTTATATTGGCGTGTTCGGCGTCGGTCTGGCGCATTTTTTGTGGTGGTCGATTGTCGGCAAACTGCCCACCGTGACCGCCTCGATCGGCGCGTTGCTGGTGCCGGTCGTCGGTGTCATCGCCTCGATTATTGTTCTCGGCGAACGGCCAACCCTCAACGACGTCATCGGCTTCGTGCTAATCTTCTGCGCCGCCGCCTGTGTGCTGTTGACCGGCGGCCGGCGGCCGGTACCGAGAGCCTGAACCCGTTTTAGAAGAAGCTTTGCGGATCGACGTCGACCTGCATCCGCACGCTGCCGCGCGCCTTCGGCGCGACGACCAGCCATTCGCGCAAATAGCCCGACAGGTTGAAGTCGCGCGGCGCCTTTACCAAAAGCCTGAAGCGATGTCGCCCGCGCACCACCGCGACCGGCGCTTCCGCCGGACCGAGCACGCGCACGTCATCGTGACGCGGCGCGCTTTGCGCCAGCGCGCGGGCGTAACCTTCCGCCGCATGACGATCATCGGCGGTGATGACCATGCTGGCGAGCCGCCCGAACGGCGGATAGCCGCTCGCCTCGCGCAGCGCGATTTCGCTCGAATAGAACGCTTCGCGGTCGCCGAGGATCAAGGCTTTCATCACCGGATGATCGGGCTGATGGGTTTGCAAAAGCCCGACGCCGCGGCCCTCTTCGCGCCCGGCGCGGCCGACGACCTGATGCAGCAACTGAAAGGTGCGCTCCGCCGCGCGCGGATCGCCGTTACCCAGGCCTAGATCGGCGTCGACAATGCCAACCAGATTGAGCTTGGGAAAATGATGGCCCTTGGCCACGAGTTGCGTGCCGACGACAATATCGAAGCGGCCCGCGGCGACATCGTCCAGTTCCTGACGCAGCCGCTCCATCGATTCAACCAGATCGCTCGACAGAACAAGAATGCGCTTGTCGGGAAACAGATCGGCGGCTTCCTGGTGCAGACGCTCGACGCCGGGGCCGACGGGCGCGAAGCTTTCGGTGGCGTGGCAGTTCGGGCAGGCTTCCGGCTGCGCGGTGTTGTAGCCGCAATGATGGCACACCAGCCGCTTCTTGAAGCGATGATCGACCAGCCAGGCGTCGCAATGCGGACATTGCAGGCGAAAGCCGCAAGCGCGGCAGAGTGTGAGCGGCGCGAAACCACGCCGGTTGAGAAACAGCAGCGCCTGTTCGCCGCGTTCCAGCGTTTGGCCGACCGCATCCGCCAGCTTCGGTGAAATGAACCGCCCGCGTGGCGGCCCTTCGCGCCGCATGTCGATGGCCTCGATGGTCGGCAGGTGCGCGCCGCCGAAGCGTTCGGGCAAATGGATACGACGGTAGCGGCCGCGCCGCGCATTGACTTCCGACTCGACCGAGGGCGTTGCGGAAGCGAGCACCACCGGAATCTTGGCAATCGAGCCGCGCACCACCGCCATATCGCGGGCGTGATAATGTGCGCCGTCTTCCTGCTTGTAGGCAGCGTCGTGCTCTTCATCGACGACAATAAGCCCGAGGTCGGCATAGGGCAGAAATAATGCCGAGCGTGCGCCGACCACGACCGACACCTCGCCAGACGCCACCGCCGCCCAGGTCCGCGCGCGCGTGCGCGGTGAGAGTTGCGAATGCCATTCCGCCGGCCGCACGCCAAAGCGCGCGGTGAAGCGGTCAAGCGATTGGCCAGTCAGCGCGATCTCTGGCATCAGGATCAAGGTCTGCCGGCCTTTGCGGATATTCTCGGCGACGCCTTCGAAATAAACTTCGGTCTTGCCCGAGCCGGTGACGCCATCGACCAACGTCACGGTGTAGCCGCCCTGGCTCACCGTCGTGCGTAACGCATCGGCGGCTGCCAGTTGGCCGAGGAAGAATTCCGGCTTGGCTAAATCCGGGTCGGGCGGGAGCGTCACTTTTTCCGGCGGCAACACCACCGTTTCAAGCGCGCCCTCGTCGATCAGGCCGTCGACGACGCCGATGCTGACGCCGGCCTCTTTCGCCGCATCGCCTTTGGCGCGCGTCATACCGTCGGCGAATAAATGGAGCACCCGCGTGCGCGCCGTGGTCATGCGCGCCGGCGGCGGCCCGCCAAGCCGGACGCCGACCCGTTCGCGCGCCGGGCCGAGATGCTCGCCCATCCGCAGCGCCATGCGCAGAACCATGCCGCGCGACGACAGGGTATAGCCGGCAACCCAGTCGATGAACGTGCGCAGTTCGCTCTTGAGCGGCGGCACATCGTGCTTGCCGACCACGTCCTTCATGCGGTTGTGAATACGCGGGTTGGGATTGGGGTTCTCGGCCCAGACTACGCCGGTGGTCTCGCCGCGCGCGCCCAAGGGCACGGTCACGACGTCGCCCGGGGCCAGTTCCAGGCCCTCCGGCACCCGGTAGGAATAGGCCTGGTCAAGCGCCACCGGCACCAGGACATCGACGACGCGTGTTGCCATGAAGGTTGGTGTGTCCGATTCCGGGGATTGAAGGAAGGTTTAAGGATGCCGCTTTAGGCTCGATATAGCCATGAGCGCACAAACGACAATCGCCCCCGATATTGCCGCCGAAATCGGCCGCTGGCTGGCCTATCTCGGCAGCGAACGGCGCATGTCGCCAAAAACGCTGGAAGCCTATGAGCGCGACGTCAGCCAGTTCCTGGCCTTTCTGGCCGACCACCTCGGCGGCGCGCCGGGCCTCAAATCACTGGCCAGACTGACTCCCGCGGACGTGCGGGCCTTCATGGCCTCGCGGCGGGCCAGCGGCGCCGGCAATCGGACCCTGATGCGGGGTCTCGCCGGCACCCGCTCCTTCGCGCGCTTTCTCGAACGCGACGGCAAGGGCAAGGTCGGCGCTCTCGCAGCTGTCCGGACCCCCAAACTGGCACGCAGCCTGCCCAAGCCGCTGGCGGTCAAGGACGCCCGGCGCATGGCCGCCACGGACATGCGCGAGGGCGAGACGGTGTGGATCGTCGCCCGCGATACCGCCGTCCTCGGCCTCCTGTATGGCTCCGGCCTGCGTATTGCCGAAGCGCTGTCATTGAAGCGCGAGCAGGCGCCCCGCCCGGACACAGGCGACGCCATCACTGTCACCGGCAAGGGCAACAAGGCGCGCATGGTCCCGGTGCTGCCTCAGGTCGCCAAATTGATCGCCGATTATGTCGCGCTTTGCCCGCTCGACCTGCCGCCGGACGGCCCTTTGTTTGTCGGCGCGCGCGGCGGCCCGCTGCTGCCGCGTATCATACAGCTGGCAATGGCCCGCCTGCGCGGCGCGCTTGGCCTGCCCGACACCGCGACGCCGCATGCGCTTCGGCATTCCTTCGCCACGCACCTTCTGGCGCGCGGCGGCGATTTGCGCTCGATCCAGGAATTGCTCGGCCACGCTTCGCTATCGACGACGCAGATTTACACCGCCGTCGATAGTGAACGTCTGCTCGAGGTTTACGCCACCGCCCATCCGCGCGCTTAGGCTTAGTCCGCGGCGTTACAATAACGTCGTAAAGTGGGTGTAGCGCCTCTTGCGCGAGGCGTCCTTTGATATCATCGTGCCTCGTCACCACGGGGGGCAACCATGAGCGCACACGAAAATCTTGAGCACGTCGAACACGCCGAACATGCCTCGCATGGCGGCAACAAGCGGATCGCGCTGCTGATTGCGGTGCTGGCGCTGTTTCTTGCATTTTCCGAAACGCTCGGCAAAAGCGCGCAGACCACCGCCATCACCTTGAACGTCACGTCCAACGACCTGTGGGCCTTTTTCCAGGCCAAGACCATCCGCATGACCGTGCTGCGCACCGCGGCGGAACAATCGCAGGCCAATGCCGACGGCACCGCCGACGAAGCCGCCAAGGCGCGGTTGCTCAAGACCATCGACAATTGGAAGAAGACGGCTGAGCGCTACGACGATGAGCCTTCCACCAACGAAGGCCGCAAGCAACTGGCCGCGCGCGCCAAGGACGCGGAGCATAACCGCGACGAGGCGCTGGCGCGCTATCATATGTATGAATTCGCCTCGGCGCTGTTCCAGATCGGCATCGTGCTGGCTTCGGCGCAGGTCATCACCGGCATGGTTTTCCTCGGCTGGATTTCCGCCCTGCTTGGCTTCGCCGGGCTCGGCTTTACCAGCCTAGGCCTGTGGGCGCCGCACGCACTCGATTTCATCACGCATGGCGGCGGCGGCCACTAGCGCACTAACGCTTCGGCACTAGGTCGCGCTTCGCTGGTACGCGCGGCGGCGCAGACGCATCAGGCGGTTTAGGAAACGGCCGGCTCGTTGCGGCTTCAACAACCAAAGCAGTTGGCGCACGCGCTCGCGCACCGGCTCGGTGATGTCGTGCGCCCATTGCCGGAGCCGCAGCGTCCATTCGTACAGCCGGCGAAACCACGCCATCTGCAGTAATTTGTCGCGCGTCACGTCGAAGATGAAGGCGGTGACGCCCAGGCCGACAATTTTCACACCCAGGATGACGGCGGCGGCGCCAAGCCAATTATGTGTCGCGAGAAAATAGACCTCGATAAACTTCAGCGGCAGCATCGCGACGAAGGGCAAGAGGAACACGAACAATGTCGCCCACGGTGGCAGATCGGCGATTGTCTCCGCCAGCCATGCTTTGAAGCGCGCCAGCGGAATGAGATTGACAACGCGCGCGACGATTGGCGCGAGATGATCCCACAGCCACGCTTCCATGAGGAAAAGCAGCGCGAGGAAAATCCAGAGCGGGCGAAGCCAGCGACGCATTAAATACTCCGTCATGCCCGGGCTTGTGCCGGGCATCCACGCCTTGCTTCTCTAGATAAAGACGTGGATGGCCGGGACAAGCCCGGCCATTACGGAAATAAACAATCGGGTCGACACGTTGGCGCTACATATGTATCGAACGCTTCGCCACCGCCAGCGCAGCTTCCTTGACCGCTTCCGGCAGCGTCGGGTGCGCATGGCAGGTGCGCGCGAGGTCCTCGGCCGAGCCGCCGAACTCCATCAACACCGCTGCCTCGGCGATCATGTTGCCGGCGTCGGAGCCGATGATGTGCACGCCAAGCACGCGGTCGGTTTTGGCGTCGGCGAGAACCTTCACAAAGCCGTCGGTCTGCTGATTGGCCTTGGCGCGTCCATTCGCCGTAAACGGAAATTTGCCGGTGTTGTAGCCAACGCCCGCCGCCTTCAATTCCTCTTCGCTTTTGCCGACCGAGGCAATCTCCGGCATCGTGTAAACCACCGCCGGGATGACGTCGTAATTCACATGACCGGCCTGCCCGGCGAGAATTTCAGCAACCGCGACGCCTTCGTCCTCAGCCTTGTGCGCCAGCATTGGCCCGGCAATGACGTCGCCGATCGCCCAGATGCCCGATACGCTGGTGGCATAGTAATGGTCAGTGACGATGCGGCCACGCTCGTCGAGCTTGACGCCGGCTTCTTTCAGCCCGAGCCCGTCGGTGTAGGGTACGCGGCCGGTCGAGACGAGCACGACATCGGCCTCGATGGTCTCGGCCTTGCCTTCGCCTTTCGCCGGTTCGACCGTCGCTTTCAATATCTTGCTCGACGCATCGACGCCTGTGACCTTGGACGACAGCTTGAATGTCATGCCCTGCTTCTCGAACAGGCGCTGCGCCTGTTTGCGCACTTCGCCGTCCATGCCGGGCAGCACGCCGTCGAGAAATTCAACCACGGTGACCTTGGCGCCCAGACGGCGCCAGACCGAGCCGAGTTCGAGTCCGATAACGCCGGCGCCGATCACCAGCAGATGCTTCGGCACCGAAGGCAGCGTCAGCGCGCCGGTCGACGAGACGATACGCGTCTCATCGATGGTAATGCCCTTGAGCTTCGCAACGTCCGAGCCGGTGGCAATGACGATGGCTTTCGCGTCCAGCACTTCGGTCTTGCCGTCGGCGCTTTTAACCTCGACCTTGCCGGGGCCGGCGATGCGGCCAGCGCCCTTGAAGCCTTCGATCTTGTTCTTCTTGAACAGGAAGTCGACGCCCTTGACGTTGCCGTCGATGGCTTCCTGCTTGAAATTCAGCATTGTCTTGAGATCGAGCTTCGGCGCGGAAACGCCGATGCCCATCTTGGCGAAGGAATGCCCGGCTTCCTCGAACAGTTCGGACGCGTGCAGCAGCGCCTTCGAGGGGATGCAACCGATGTTGAGACACGTGCCGCCATAGGTGGCGTTCTTCTCGACCACTGCGGTCTTCAGGCCGAGCTGTGCCGCGCGAATAGCGCAGACATAGCCGCCGGGGCCGGTGCCGATGACGATAAGATCGTAAGTAGCCATAGGATTACTCCGCACGCGCCATCGGCAAGATTACAGGTCCAGCACCATTCGCGCCGGATCTTCCAGATTGTCCTTCACGCGCACCAGGAAGGTGACGGCCTCGCGGCCATCGACGATGCGGTGGTCGTAGGACAAAGCCAGATACATCATCGGCCGGATTTCGA
>CAITJJ010000101.1 GCA_903892675.1 uncultured Hyphomicrobiales bacterium
GCTTTTCAACTGCCACAGCCATATCGCTCTAGCGTATAAAAGAAGCATCGCGCCGATTCGTCCGGTCGCCGGTCGGTCAGGGCACGCCGTGACGTGAGGCGTGATCGGGCTTGAAGGCGCGATTTGGGATGTGGGGCAGCGTTCGGGATTTGGCGCAATGAATCAACCGGCTAAGGCCCAAGAGCCTTCGATGGAGGAAATCCTAGCCTCCATCCGGCGCATCATTGCTGACGAAGACACTGGCAAAGTGGCCAAGCCGGCCGCGCCTGCGCCCAAGCCGCAGCCGGCGGTCGTCGCCGCGCGGCCAGCGCCGCCGCCGCCGCCAAAACCACCGGCGCCGCCCGCCGCCAATAATCAAAGCGACATCGATGCGATGCTCGCCGAAGTCGAGCCGCCGAAGCCGGTGGCCGTTGCGCCGCCGCCACCTCCCGCGCCGGTGCCGGATGTCCTCGATCTGACCGAAGCCATGGCGACACCGTCGCCGGCGCCGGCCGCGCCGCCGTTCCGCACCATCGATGCCGCGTCCGACGTGGTCTTTACCGACTCAGCCTCTGACGCGGGTCCGCCCGCGCGGCCGATGCCTGCGCCGCCCGCGTCCGACTATCAGGGGTTGATCTCGAACGCGACCGTGTCGGCGGTCGACAGCGCGTTCAATACGCTGGCGCACACCGTGCTCGGCAACAATGCGCGCACGCTGGAAGATCTGGTCAGGGAAATGCTGCGGCCGATGCTCAAAGGCTGGCTCGACGACAATTTGCCGAACATGGTCGAGCGCATCGTGCGCGCCGAGATCGAGCGCGTGTCGCGCGGCCGCGTCTAGAGGCTAAACGCCTTCCTCGGCGCGCTGCTTCAGCAGGCGCGACAACCACCAGCCCAGACCCGCCAGCACCGCCGCCGCGCTCAGAAAAACCGGCACCGCGGTGAAATGGTCGAAGATGAAGCCGGCGCCGGCGACGCCTGCCGTTTGCCCCAAGTAGAGCGCCGAGGAGAAGATCGCTACCGCGGTGCCGCGTGCCTGCGGCGACATTTGTGTGGCATTCACCTGCAGCGTATTGTGCAGCATATAGAAGCCCAGGCCCGTGGCCGTGATGGCGAGCGGCGCGATCGCGTAATGTGGCGCGATGGCGAGCGCGACAAAGGCCGCCGCCAGCACAAGGCCACCGCTGAAGCTCAATCCGATCTGGCCAAGCCAGGCTACCATGGTGCGCACCGACAGACTGTAGATCAATCCGCCAACCGCAAAAAAGCCGACAAACAGCCCGACCAATGTGAAGCTGACGCCGAAGCGCAGATGCAGATCGGCGCCGACGTAAGTGAAGGCGCCGAACATCGCGCCGCTTTCGATGAAGGCCATCAGGATGAGAATGCGCGCCCAGGGCGAGCGCAGCACGGTGGAATAGTCCGAGATGAAGCCGTGGCCCTGCTGCACCGGCGCGTTGCGTGCATGCGTGACCGGGTTGCGCAGCAGTTCATAGAACAGCCCGATCGTGGCGATCGCCAGCAGCGCGGCGAGAATGAAGAACACATTGCGCCAGCCGAAATAATCGCCGAGCACGCCGCCGGCCGCCTGGCCGAACATCTGGCCGAGGATCTGCCCCGACAGGAACGAGCCAAGCACCTGCTGCCGCCGCTCGTAGGGAATCACGTCGCCGATGAAGGCCATGGCGAAGGGGATGATCCAGCCGGTGGCGAGACCGCAGAGCAGCCGCGCGGCGACCAGCGTCGGCAGGTTCGGCGCCAGGCCGCAGGCGATCACCAGAAGCGTCGAGCAGGCGGCGGCGATGCTGACGCAGAGATATTTGCCGAAGCGGTCGCCGATCGGGCCGATGATCAGTTGCACCGAACCGTGCGCCAGAAGGTAAAAGGTGACGATGACCGAGGCGGCGCCCACTGTCGTCTGCAAATCGTTGGCGATCTGGGGCAAGAGAGAATCGGTCGAGCGCACCATCGCCTGGGCGGCGAAGGCGGCGCAGGCCAAAATGACGATGGCGCGGGTGGCGCTGCCGCGCGGGGGGGCTGGGTTTTCAGGCAAAAGTTGACTCTCTGTGGCGTGGCGGGCTTTCTACCCCACCATTCCGGATAAAACGACCCAGAAAAACCCGAGCATGATCGACAAGAATTACCAGCCGTCCGAGGTCGAAGGCCGCATCGCGCAGGCCTGGGAAGACGCGAGCGCCTTCACGGCCGGCCGGCCCGAGCGGGCCAGAGCGCCCGCATACTCTATCGTCATCCCGCCGCCGAATGTCACCGGCTCGCTGCATATGGGCCATGCGCTCAACAACACGTTGCAGGACGTGCTGTGCCGGTTCGAGCGCATGCGCGGCAAGGATGTGCTGTGGCAGCCGGGCACCGATCATGCCGGCATCGCCACGCAAATGGTGGTCGAGCGGCAGCTTGCCGAGCGCCAGCAGCCAGGCCGGCGCGAGATGGGGCGCGAGGCCTTCCTCAAACGCGTCTGGGAATGGAAGGCCGAGTCGGGCGGCACCATCGTCAATCAGCTCAAGCGGCTGGGGGCTTCGTGTGATTGGTCGCGCGAACGCTTCACCATGGACGAGGGGCTGTCCAAGGCCGTACTTAAAGTTTTTGTCGAGCTTTATCGCGAAGGCCTGATCTATAAAGACAAGCGGCTAGTCAATTGGGATCCCAAGCTTTTGACGGCGATTTCCGATCTCGAAGTCGTGCCGGTCGAAACCAAAGGCTCGCTCTGGCATCTGCGCTATCCGCTCGAAGGCAAGACCTTCAACGCCGAAGACCCGTCGACTTATATCGTTGTCGCGACGACGCGGCCGGAGACGATGCTGGGTGACGCCGCAGTTGCCGTGCATCCGGACGACGAGCGTTACAAGGAGTTGGTCGGCAAGCATGTGATTTTGCCGCTGGTCGGCCGCAAGATTCCGATCATCGCCGATGAATATTCCGATCCGGAGAAAGGTTCGGGCGCGGTCAAGATCACGCCGGCGCACGACTTCAACGATTTCGAAGTCGGCAAGCGGCACTCATTGCCGCAGATCAATGTGCTGACTGTTGAAGGAAAAATCACCTTCAGTGATGAAGGCTTCAACGCGGTGCGCGCAATGCCCGGTTTTGCTGAGACCAGTACGCTGGAAGGCGTCGACCGCTTCGCGGCGCGCAAGACAATCGTCGCGCGTCTCGAGGAAATGGGGCTGGTCGAGAAGATCGAGCCGCATTCGCTCGCTGTGCCGCATGGCGACCGCTCCAATGTCGTGATCGAGCCGTTCCTGACCGACCAGTGGTATGTCAATGCTGCAGAACTGGCCAAGCCCGCGATCGCCGCTGTGCGCGAGGGCAAAACCAATTTCGTGCCGAGGAACTGGGAGACGACCTATTTCAACTGGATGGAAAACATCCAGCCTTGGTGCATCTCGCGCCAGCTCTGGTGGGGCCACCAGATTCCGGCGTGGTACGGGCCGGACGACAAGGTGTTCGTTGCGTCGGACGAAGCCGAAGCGCGGGCGCAAGCCGACAAACATTACGGCGAGACCGTTGTGCTTAAGCGCGACGAGGACGTCCTCGACACCTGGTTCTCATCCGCGCTGTGGCCGTTCTCGACATTGGGCTGGCCGGACAAGACGCGCGAACTTGAACGCTTTTATCCGACCTCAGTGCTGGTCACCGGCTTCGACATCATCTTCTTCTGGGTCGCCCGCATGATGATGATGGGCCTGCACTTCATGAAGGACGGGAAGGGCGCGCCGGAAATTCCGTTCCACGACATCTACATCCATCGCCTGGTGCGCGATGCGTCAGGCGCCAAGATGTCGAAGTCGAAAGGCAATGTCGTCGATCCGCTCGGCGTCATCGACGAATTCGGCGCCGACGCGCTGCGCTTCACACTGATGCGCAATGTGCAGCCGGGCCACGATATCCGCCTCGGGCCGCAGGACGTCGAGAACAACCGCAACTTCGCCACCAAATTGTGGAACGCGGCGCGCTTCGTCGAGTTCAACGGCGCCGCCCGCGTCGAAGGCTTTAATCCGAAGTCGGCCAGGGAAGCGCTCAACCGCTGGATCGCGCACGAGACGGCGAAGGCCGTCGCTGAAGTGACCAAGGCGATTGAAGAATACAAGTTCAGCGACGCCGCCGGCGCCGCCTATCGCTTTGTCTGGAACGTCTATTGCGACTGGTATGTCGAACTGTCCAAGCCACTGCTCACCGGTCCCGACGGCGCCGCCAAGGACGAGACGCGGGCGATGGCCGCCTGGGCGCTCGACGAAATCGTCAAGCTGTTGCATCCGTTCATGCCCTTCATCACCGAAGAGCTGTGGAAGGTGACGGCCGAGCAGGGCCCGGCGCGCACCTCGCTGCTGGCGCTGGCTGAATGGTCGTCGTTGGACGGTCTTTCCGACGACAAGGCCGAGGCCGAAATCGGCTGGGTGATCGATCTCATCACCGCGATCCGCTCGATCAAGTCAGAGATGAATGTCACCGTCAGTATTCCGGTGGTGCTGGCCGGCGTCTCTGCGGAAACGCAGGCGCGCGCGCAGCGCTGGGCCGAATTCATCAAGCGTCTCGCCCGCGTCTCGGAAATTTCCTCGGCCGCCGCGGCACCGCAGGGTTCGGTTCAGCTTGTCGTGCGCGGCGAAGTCGCGGCGCTGCCTCTGGTCGGCGTCATCGATCTCGATGCCGAGCGGGCGCGTCTGACCAAGGAAATGAAAAAGGCCGAGGACGACATCAAGCGTGTCGATGCCAAGTTGGGCAACGAGAAATTCGTCGCCAACGCGCCGGAAGAGATCATCGACGGCGAAAAGGAAAAGCGCGCCGAGGCCGAAGGCCGCCGCGTCAAGGTCGCCGCTGCGCTGGAGGCATTGAAGGGGGCGTAGCTAGCTTTTGAACCCCTTGCTCAAAAACCGCGACCCCTTGAGCCCATAGCGCCACGGCTCGTCGACCGCCTTGGTGATGCCGATCCTCGGCCCGACGACGATCTCGGGCTTGCCCGTCCTTGCCCGCAGCTCAAACGGTGGCCGGTCGAGCGCCAGCCCGTTGTGTTTGATCGAGACCCCCAACGCCTGACACAGCTTTCCCGGTCCCGAGCACAGGGCCCGGACGTCCGGCACAGCCCGCCGCCGCCGCATTTTCGCCAGGCCCTCGGTCGGCTCGATCGCCCGGATCAGCACGGCGCTGGCCGAGCCTGCCGCCTCGCAGACGAAGTTCAGGCACCAGTGGATGCCATAGGACCGGTAGACGTAAGCCATGCCCGGGGGCCCGAACATGACGCCGTTGCGCTCGGTCTGGCCGTTATACGAGTGCGCCGCCGGGTCGGTGTGGTGATAGGCCTCGACCTCGACGATCACGCCGCCGATGCCATCGACCATCAACGTCGCCCCGATCAGCTCCGGCGCCACCTCATGGACCGAGCGGTCGAAGAACGACCTTCTTATTTTGGCGGAGCCTTGGGCGGTCGTTGGCATTTCCCGGTCCGACTCTGTGACATCGGCGCAACAGGTGAGGAACAATTAAGCGATTGAGATGCATCATGGCTCGCCATGCCGCGATTTGGCCATACCCTGCGCCGACATCGAAGGCTTCCAAAGTGGTTCTTGCAACGTCCCAAACCGTTGCGGGAATTCTGGTTTTCCGTTTCGCCGCAGGTCGCTTCCTTCGGCATTTTCAGGGAATCAGGGGCCTTCGCTTTTTAATAAAGCTGGCCAGGTCGAACGAACGGCGCCGGGAATAGGGCGGGGGGCCCAAGAGTACGATGGACGCAAAGACCGATCTCAAATCCCGACTGCCAAGCCGTCACGTGACCGAAGGCCCGTCACGCGCGCCGCACCGCTCCTATTATTACGCCATGGGCCTGACCAAAGAGCAGATCCATCAGCCTTTCGTCGGCGTTGCCTCCTGCTGGAACGAAGCCGCCCCCTGTAACATTTCACTGATGCGCCAGGCGCAGGCCGTGAAAAAGGGCGTCGCCTCGGCCAATGGTACGCCGCGCGAATTCTGCACCATCAGCGTCACCGACGGCATCGCGATGGGGCATGCCGGCATGTACGCCTCGCTGCCGTCGCGCGAGGTAATTGCCGACTCGGTCGAACTGACCATGCGCGGCCACGCCTATGACGCCATCGTTGGTCTCGCCGGCTGCGACAAGTCGCTGCCCGGGATGATGATGGCCATGGTGCGGCTCAACGTGCCGTCGATTTTCATTTACGGCGGCTCGATCCTGCCCGGCACGTTCCGCGGCAAGCAGATCACCGTCCAGGACATGTTCGAAGCGGTCGGCCGCAATTCGGTCGGCTCCTTGTCCGACGAAGATCTCGACGAGATGGAACAGGTCGCCTGTCCGTCGGCCGGCGCCTGCGGCGCACAGTTTACCGCCAACACCATGGCCACAGTGTCCGAAGCCATCGGTCTGGCCTTGCCGTATTCGGCCGGCGCCCCCGCGCCTTATGAGCTGCGCGACAAGTTCTGCATGCTGGCCGGCGAAAAGATCATGGAACTGATCGCCAAGAGCATCCGCCCGCGTGACATCGTCACGCGCAAGGCGCTGGAAAATGCCGCCGCGGTCGTCGCCGCTTCGGGCGGCTCAACCAATGCCGCGCTGCATCTGCCGGCAATCGCCAATGAATGCGGCATCGAGTTCAATTTGTTCGACGTTGCCGAAATCTTCAAAAAGACACCGTATGTCGCAGATTTGAAGCCGGGTGGCCGTTATGTCGCCAAGGATATGTTCGAGGTTGGCGGCATTCCACTTCTCATGAAGACGCTGCTCGACCATGGCTATCTGCACGGTGATTGCATGACGGTGACGGGACGCACGATTGCCGAGAACCTGAAGTCCGTGAAATGGAATCCGGACCAGGACGTCGTGCGCTCGGCTGCGACGCCGTTGACCAAGACCGGCGGCGTGGTCGGCCTTAAAGGCAACCTCGCGCCCGACGGCGCCATCGTGAAGGTCGCCGGCATGGCGAACCAGAAGTTCACGGGACCTGCGCGCTGCTTCGACGGCGAGGAAGCCTGCTTCGAGGCGGTGCGCAAGAAAGCCTACAAGGAAGGCGAGGTTCTCGTCATCCGTTACGAAGGGCCGCGCGGCGGTCCGGGCATGCGCGAAATGCTGTCGACCACCGCGGCTCTCTATGGTCAGGGCATGGGCGACAAGGTCGCGCTGATCACCGACGGCCGCTTCTCCGGCGCGACCCGCGGCTTCTGCATCGGCCATGTCGGCCCGGAAGCGGCGGTCGGCGGCCCGATCGCTCTGGTGAAGGACGGCGACATCATCGCCATCGACGCCGTCAACGGCACGATCGACGTCCAGATTTCCGACGACGAGTTCGCCAAGCGAAAGGCTCAGTGGAAGCCGCGCGAAAGCGACGTGACGTCGGGCTACCTTTGGAAATACGCGCAACAGGTGGGTCCGGCCGTCGACGGCGCGGTGACCCATCCGGGCGGCGCGGCAGAGAAACACTGTTATGCGGACACCTGAGTCCTTGGTGCGGATGGCGTTGAGCGGCGTGGCCTTCCTGGCCTCGCCGGCGTTTGCCATAGGCGTGGCCCTTATCGCCACGCCGGCTTTCGCTTTTGACGGTTCCAAATCAGAAGACGCCATGGCCTCGATGCCGGCGTTGAAGTCGATGGACGAGGCGTTCCGCTCGGGCACGAACTGGATCAAATCCGGCGAGAAGACAAAGGGGCTCCGCTCGCTGGAATATGCCGCCGAAAAAGGCCATGCGCTGGCGCAGTGGAAACTCGGCCGCATGTACGCGGCCGGCGACGGCGTCACCCAGGACGATCTCAAGGCTTTCGATTACTTCCGCGGCATCGCAGACCGCCATGCCGAGGATAATCCGGACGCGCCGCAGGCCCGGTTCGTCTCCAACGCTTTCGTCGCGCTCGGCCACTATTACCTCGAGGGCATTCCAAACACGCGGGTCAAGGCCGATCCGGAACGCGCGCGGGCGATGTTCGATTACGCCGCGTCCTACTTCCGCGATCCCGACGCGCAATATTATCTGGCCAAGCTCTATCTCAGTGGCACCGGCGCGCCGCAGGACCCGCGCACGGCGTTGCGCTGGTTCGGGCTGTCGGCGCAAAAAGGTCAGTGTCAGGCGCAGGCGATGCTGGGCGCGATGCTGTTTGCCGGCGATCATGTGCCGCGCCAGGCCGCGCGCGGGCTGATGTGGCTGACGCTCGCCAAGGATTCGGCGCGCACCACCGACCAGGCCTGGGTCGAAAAGCTGTATGACAGCGCCTACCGGCAATCGACCGAGGACGAGCGCGCGATGGCGCTGGTCTATCTCAAGCGCTGGCTCGAGACGCGGCGGGAATAGGCGTCAGCGGTCATTCGAGTGCGCGACGAAAAAGCCGGCGACGATTGGTTACTGCGCGCAGTCTCAATCCAATTTATCAATCTAAAATGCCATTTCGAACGGTTGCGTAAATAAAGTCTTTACCCGCGTCTTTGATAAAATTCCACACGTTAGTGCGCGGTATTCGATTCCGCCGCCCGCGCGATCGTTCGCTATCCTTTTCTGAAGTTGACAGAAGCGGACGCCGCAACCCGGCGAAAGTCGGGTCCCTGATCGAGCGTGCGTCTTTGCGTGACGCGGTTTCTTTTTCAATTTGAGGAGTGGGCGCATGTTTAAGCTTTCGAATATTCGAATTACCGGTCGGATCGCGATTGCGATAGCGACACCTCTGGCCATTTTTGCCCTCCTCGCTGGCTACGATCTGTCCCAGACATGGCGCACGCGGTCGGAAATGGCCAAGTTGAACCAGATGGCGCAGGGGGTGACCGGAATCAGCCGGCTTGTTCATCATCTGCAACGGGAACGAGGCGCATCGGCTGTCTTTGTCGGCAGCAAAGGCGAGCAACTGCGCACCGAATTGCCCGCCCAACGCAAGCTCACCGACGAGCAACGCACTGCCGCGACCGTCTTCCTGTCCGAGGTCGGCGCGACTGCGGCTTCCGAGGAATTCAGGGATGCCGTCGCGAAATCAGTCGGAGCGGTTGCCCAACTTGATGCCAAGCGGACGGCCATCGATGGCTTGAGCACTAGCGCGCCGGAGTCCAACACTTATTTCACCGAAACGATTGCTAAGCTTCTCGTTGTCACCGGTGAGATAGCCAAGGTTAGCAGCCACAGCGAAACGACCGTCGCGATCTCGGCTTACGTTAGTTTCATGCAGGGCAAGGAGCGGGCCGGGCAGGAGCGCGCGGTCGGTGCGGCGGGCGTTTCCCAAGGCAAGTTCGATATAGCCGGTTATGTCCGTTTGCTCGGCCTTCGCGCCGCGCAAGAAACCTACCTCGGCACATTCATTGACGTCGCCACGCCGGCACAACGGAGTTTTTTCCAGCAGACAATGTCGGGAAAAATTATCGAGACTGTTGTGAAAATGCGCGAGATCATCGCCAAGGGTGGCATGTCGGGTGAGATGCAGGGCCTTGACGGCAAGGCCTGGTTCGATGCCACGACGGCGCGCATTGATCTGCTCAAGACGGTTGAAGACCGCATTGCCGCCGATCTCATCACATTAACCACCGCCATACATGCCAATGCAACGCAGGCGCTTATCACGCTCGCCAGCATCGTCGCTTTTGCTTTCTTCGGCAGCCTCGCGCTCGCCTTCGTCACCGCGCGCAGCGTCGTTCGGCCGCTGAGCGCTCTGGTGCGCCCACTGGAAGAAGTTGCCGCCGGCAATTTCGCCATCACCGTACCCGGCACCGGCCGCAAGGATGAAATCGGCCAGATCGCCGCCGCGGTCGCCCAGATGTCGGAAAAGGTCAGTTCGACCATCGGCGAGATCAAGGCCTCGGGGCGCGAAGTCACCAACGCCTCGGCGGAAATCTCGACCAGCACGACGGACCTCTCGCAGCGCACCGAGGAGCAGGCCGCCAGCCTGGAAGAAACCTCGGCGGCGATGGAAGAGCTGTCGGCGACCGTGAAGAAGAACGCCGAGAATGCGCAGCAGGCCAGCCAGTCGGCCACCGCGACCCGTGACGTTGCCGATCGCGGCGGACAAGTCGTCGCCAAGGCTGTCGCGGCAATGGCCAGGATCGAAGATTCCTCGCGTAGGATTTCCGACATTATCGGCGTCATCGATGAGATCGCACGGCAGACCAATCTGCTGGCGCTTAATGCCGCGGTCGAAGCCGCGCGTGCCGGAGAATCCGGCCGTGGCTTCGCCGTCGTCGCGTCGGAAGTCCGCGGCCTGGCGCAGCGTTCGTCGCAGGCGGCCAAGGACATCAAGGACCTGATCACCAATTCGAACGGTCAGGTCAAGGACGGCGTCGATCTGGTCAACCGGGCCGGCGAGTCGCTGGTCGAAATCGTCAAATCGGTCAAGGAAGTTGCTGACGTTGTCGCTGAGATCGCGAATGCGAGCGACGAGCAAGCGACAGGCATCGAGCAGATCAACAAGGCCTTGACGCAAATGGACGACGCGACTCAGCAAAACTCGGCGCTTGTCGAGGAAAACGCCGCCACCGCGAGGACGCTGGAAGATCAGGCCAGGGCGATGGACGCGCAGATTTCATACTTCCAGATCGGCGATGCGGCAAATGGCGAGCCCAATGCGCTATCGGGAAAAGGCCGCGGCCGTCTGATCGAGGTGGCTCCGCCGTCGCGGGGGCTGGCTGCGAATATCAGGCGTCGGGCCGCCGCCTGATGCGGGCCGGGCCTGGGCCGGCAAGCGCGACGACAGCGATTAGAACAATAGACCGGGGACGAGCGCGCGATGGCGCTGGTCTATCTCAAGCGCTGGCTCGAGACTCGGCGGGAATAGACGCCGGTCGCGTTTGGTCGTTATTCCATTTTATAAATCTAGATTGTCATTTCCAAGCGATATGGAATTAAAGCTTTCTCTTATACCTCCATCCTAATTTGCTGCTCATTGGAACCCGGTTACTGGAGCCGCGGTAAGGCGCTATTTGGGAATTTCGATGGCACATCACGACCATGGGCTGTTAACGCGTTTCTCGATTAAAACCATTCTTTTCGCGGGCCTTGGGTGCCTGGCTCTGTTTCTAGCAATCGCGGTGGGACGCCAGGCCAGCAAGGCATGGGACGAATACTCGAATGCCGCGCGGGCGAGTGCGTTCGACGCCGGCGCGAACAAATTCATCTCTGGCCTTTTTGAGGTCTTGATGGAGCGCCTGGATTCCAACAACGCGCTTCAGGCAAAAGATCCGGTAACTGCGGAAATGACCGCGCGAATTGAGGCGCGCCGCAAGACGGTCAAGGAAAATTTCATTGCGGGCCTCGAAATCCTCAAGCAGCAGGAGTTTCCGGGCAAGGCCACGCTTTTGGCTGACCTGAACGCCGCGCTGGACAAAGCCAATCAAGCGCGCTCGCAGTCCGATGCGGCCATCAAGAAACCGGTCGGCGAACGCGACGAAGACCTGCGCAAGAATTTTGTGCCGACATTGACCAGTTCGGTCAATGCCGCGCTCAAGGTGTGGTTCGCCGCGCTTTACAGTTCTGCGCAAAGCGGCCCGAGCCTGATGCGTCTTGCCGCCATCAAGGAAATCGGCTGGCGAATGCGCGACTTTTCAGGCCACGAACGCGCCGTTATCGCGGGCGCTATCGCGTCGGCGGCGCAAATTCCCGCCGACAAGATGCCGCTCATCGCCGAATCGCGCACGCGCGTTTCGTTGCTGTGGGCGCAGTTGCAGAATTTGGCAAACGGCAGTGGCGCTCATCCCGCCATCATGGAAGCGATGCGCGGCGCCGAGGCGAAATACTTCAAGGAATTTCTCTCCCTCGCAGACGATCTGCGCAAGGTAAGTGACGCCAAGGGCGTCTATCCTTTGACGGCCACGCAATGGGTCGACACCTCGACGCCGCTCATCGGCTCACTGCTTGAAGTGCTGCACGCCGCTGGCAAAGTCAGTGAGGCGATTACCAAGGCGTCGCTGGAGCGGGCTTACCTCGATCTCATGACTGCCTTTGGCTTCCTGGGGTTCGGCCTGGCCGTTACGCTCGGCTGCTTCTGGGTGGTCGCTTACGGCATTGTCGGGCCGATGAAGGGATTGGTCGTCGCATTGAAGAAACTCGCGGATGGCGATTTCCGGGTCTCGTTGCCCGGTGTCGGCCGCAAGGATGAAATCGGACAGATTTCGGACGCGACCGAATTGATCGTGGATCGGTTTGGGGCCACGATTTTCAATATCAAGTCGGCGACCAGCGAAATTGCTAACGTCTCGAGCGAAATTTCCACCAGCACGACCGAGCTTTCACAGCGCACCGAAGAGCAGGCCGCGAGCCTGGAAGAAACCACGGCCGCAATGGAGGAGCTGTCGGCGACAGTAAAGAAAAACGCCGATAACGCCCAGCAAGCGAGCCAGTCGGCCAACTCCACGCGGGATGTCGCCGATCGAGGCGGGCAGGTGGTGGCCAAGGCGGTCGAAGCCATGGCCAAGATCGAGGACTCGTCGCGCAAAATCTCCGACATCTGTGCGCGGCGGTGGAATAGTTGGCCACTGGAGCGGCGGCGATTTGCGGCCGCGGCGGAGTAAAATCCAGCCAGTGGTAAGGCATTCCTTTGTCTTCTGGACGAAGGGAAGCCGAAGGGATGTTTGTCGTGGAGGTTTA
>CAITJJ010000102.1 GCA_903892675.1 uncultured Hyphomicrobiales bacterium
CGCGCGGCGAGAAATGATCGATGACGCCGGGCGAGCAGCCGCAGCCGCGTGAATCGACGCGCACGCAGACGTAATCGCGCGGCACCCATTTTTCCGGATCGACCACTTCCCAGTTCTGGTATTTGTTGGTCGAGCCGGCGGTGACGTCCGGATGCTTCTCGGCCATGATATTCCAGGCGCTCGGATAGCCGTCCTGAAACGCAAGATTTTTGGCGTAGGGCCCGTAGGTGATGAGGACCGGATAGCGGCCTTCCTTGACGGGGCGGAAGACATCGGCGCGCAGGACGATGCCGTCATCCATGGCGATCGGAACGTTCCAGCCGATCCGCATCCCGTCGCGGACTTCGCTCCATTCCCGCAAAACCGCCATTCGATCCTCCCTAGACTGTTATTGTCGTTGGGAGGCAGGCTATCGAACCGTGGCAGTCGAACGCAATAGGGCCGCGCTACACGGAATGTTGGGCCGTGTTACTTCTTGCCTTTGCCGCGCTTGAACTTCGCCATTTTTTCCATCACCGCGCAAACGGCGGCGGTGTCCTTGGCCCCCAGGCCCGATTTCATCGCCTTGATATAGATGGGCTTCGACGCATTGAACATCGGCGTCGGCACCTTGATCTTGCGGGCGTAGTCGGCGATCACCTGCATGTCCTTGTCCCAGACGTCGATCTTCATGGTGACGTCGTCGTAGTTGCCCTTCACCATCATCGGCGCGCGCAGCTCGAATACGCGTGAATTACCGGCGCCGGCACGGACCAGATCGAAGATCGCCTGGGCGGGAAGGCCGGCCTTCATGCCGAGCACCATGGCTTCGGCCGAGGCGACGTTGTTGATCGCCACCAGCAGATTGGCGACGTATTTCATCTTGCTGCCATTGCCGAACGGGCCGACGTCATAGACATGGCGGCCGAAGGCTTCGAACATCGGCTTGAGCTTCTTGATGATTGCCGTATTGCCGCTGGCATAGAAAACGAGATCGCCGGTGCGCGCCTGCGCGCCGGTACCGCTAACCGGCGTGTCGAGCATCGTGTGGCCGGCCTTGACGAAAACCTTTTGCGCCTTCTCCTTGTCGGCAATGGTGAAGGTGCTCATTTCGACGATCAGCTTGCCCTTGAGCTTGGCGGCGGCGATCGCGCGCGCGACTTCCATCAGGGCCTGTGGCTTCGGCAGGCTGGTCAAAACCGTCGGTGCACTGGCCGCGACATCGGCGACGCTTGTCGCAATTTCGACGCCTGCGGCTTGCGCTTCGCGGCGGCGCGCGGCGCTGAGATCAAAGCCGATGACGCGCCAGCCTGATTTCACCAGGTTCCTGGCGAAGGAGCCGCCCATGATGCCGAGGCCGATGACGCCGACCGTGCCTTTGTTCTTCTTTGCCGCAGCCATATCGAATCTCTCCCCGAGGCCGAATATAATTTGTTGTCTGCGGTCTTAATGGGTTGCACCCGGACCTGTCGAGTGGGGGGCGCCGCGTGAATTGTCTTTCAAGCCAATCCTCCTTCCAAGCGAAGCTGGGATCGCCTATCGTCGCCGCAAAAGAGACAGGGAGTGGATATGCAGATCGGTGTAGCGGGCCTGGGCGCCATGGGCGCCAATATCGCGGCGCGACTTCTCGAGGTCGGCCATCAGATCACGGTGTGGAATCGCAATCCGGACAAGACCAAGGCCCTGGCCGCGGCCGGTGCCAAGGTGGCGACAAGCCCGGCGGCCTTGGCCGACGCGGTCGAGGTCGTGCTCACCAGTCTCACCGATGCTGCTGCGATCGACGCGGTCTATAACGGGCCGAACGGTCTGTTGTTTGGCAATGTGAAAGGCAAGCTGCTGATCGAGATGAGCACGGTGGCGCCAAAGGTCGAAACCGAGCTTGCGCCGAAGGTGCGGGCCAAGGGCGCCGCCTTTGTCGAATGCCCGGTCGGCGGCTCTACCGTGCCGGCGCGGCAGGGCAAGCTGATCGGTCTGATGGGCGCGGAGCCGGCCGACGCCGAACGGGCGAAACCAATTCTCGAACAGCTCTGCCGCAAGATCGAACATTGCGGCCCGGTCGGCGCCGGCTCGGCGATGAAGCTGGCGATCAATCTGCCGCTGATGGTCGCCTGGCAGGCTTACGGCGAAGCCTTCGCGCTGGCGCGCGCGGTCGGCTGGGAGCCGAAACGGCTGCTCGACCTGTTCGTCGAGAGCAACGGCGCGAACAACGCCCTGAAGCATCGCGCCGACATGGTGGTGGCGTTGTTCGAGGGCCGCGATCCAGGGCCGACGACGTTTAGCATCGACAATGCGCGCAAGGATCTGCGCACCATGGTCGAGGCCGGCACTGCGCTCGGCGCCGACATGATTGCGACCAAGGCGGCGCTCGCCGGTTTCGAGGACGCGGCGCAGCATGGGCAGGGCGGCGGCGACGGCGCCAGCCTGTCGGTCTATTGGTCCGGCCGCAAGAAATCCTAGATCCGCGCCGGCAAACATTTTTCAAACAATTGGAGTTCTCATGTCCGTTACGCTTGCCCAGGCTTCCACCATTATCGATGTCGCGCTGAAAGTGGCGCGCGACCAGAAACAAATGCCGCAGACCATCATCGTGCTGGATGCCGGCGGCCATGTCGTCTGCGCCAAGCGCGAGGACGGCTCCGGCATCATCCGGTACGACATCGCCTTCGGCAAAGCCTATGGTGCGCTCGGCATGGGCTGGGGCTCGCGCACCAGCATGGAACGCGCGGCGCAGAATCCCAACTTCTTCGCCGCCGTCGAGGCGGCGAGCGGTGGGCGGCTGGTGCCCAACCCGGGCGGCGTTTTGATCCGCGATGCCGCGAATGTGATCGTCGGCGCCGTCGGCATTTCCGGCGACACCGGCGACAATGACGAGATCATCGCTGTCGCCGGCATCGAAGCGGCCGGGCTGAAGGCCGATCCGGGCGGCAGCAAGAAATAGTTCACGACCCGCGCAAAGCGGGTGTGAGAAAATAAAATGGGAGGGCGGCGGTGAAACTGTTTTCGTTCTGGCGGTCGCTGGCGACCTATCGCGTGCGCATCGCGCTCAACATCAAGGGTCTGTCGCCCGAAGTGATCGAGGTCAACCTGATGAAGGGCCATCAGCGCGATCCGCAATTCCGTGCCGTCAATCCGATGATGGCGTTGCCGGCTTTGGTCGACGGCGAGGGACCGGCTCTGTTCGAGTCGCTGGCGATCATCGAATATATCGACGAGGTGCATCCCACGCCGCCGCTCTTGCCGTCCGCGCCGAAAGCGCGGGCGCGGGTGCGCGGACTAGCGCAACTCGTCGCCGCCGACTCGCATCCGTTGATCGTGCCGCGCGTGCGCGAATACCTCGCTCATGAATTCAAGATCGACGAGGCCGGCGTCGCCAAGTGGGCGCAGCACTGGCACCAGGCGGCTTTGTCGGGGCTGGAAGAACATCTCGCCACCGAGAAAGACACCGGCACCTATTGCCAGGGCGAGCAGGTGACGATTGCCGACATTTGCCTCGCCAGTCAGGTGGCTGGCGCCAATTTCTTTAAAGTCGATCTGACGCCTTATCCGACGGTCACGCGGATCGCGGACGCTTGCGCCAAGATCGATGCCTTTGCACGCGCCCATCCGCTCAAGCAGCCGGGCGCGCCGGCGGCGGTGTGAGCCTTATGCCGCGTTGCGCGGCAGCAGGCCGAAGTCGGTGAGAATGCGCTCGCCGGATTGCCGCAATGCGGCTTTCTTTTCGGCGAGTGCGCCGTAGAGCAGACGGCCGTCGCGCTTCACGATGCGGCCGGCGACCAGCACAGTGTCGACACTGGCGACGCCGCCTTGCATCACCGCCGACGCGATCGCATCAGTGACCGGGAACATCGAAAGATCGTCGGCGCGCAGGAGTACGATATCGGCCTGCTTGCCCGGCGTCAGCGAGCCGACCTGTGAGTCGAGTCCGGCCATGCGGGCGCCATTGATGGTCGCCCATTCCAGCGCCTGCCGGCAGGTGACCGGGATGTCCAGCGGCCGGCTGCCGGTCTGGCTGAGAATTTCCAGCGTGCGGCGATGGCGCTCGTGCTGCAAGGTCGTGCGCATGGCGCTGAACATGTCGCCGCGCGAGGCCGGTTCGACATCGGTGCCGATCGACATCGGCGAACCGCAAGCCTGCAGCACGCCGGTGAGTGGATCGCCATAGCCCATCTGCAATTCGATCTCGGCAGTGGAGGTGAACTGCGCACCTTTGCCGGCAAGCGCGCGGATCAGCTCATGCGCCATATCGTTGCCATGCACGATATTGAAATTGCCGCCGATCAGGCCGTCGTCGAGCAAACGCTGAAAACCGTCCGGTTGCATCACGATACCGCCGCCGACATGCATGCTGGCGATGAGGCCGAAGTCGCGCGCCAGATGCACGTCGGACACCGTGACCTCGCGCGTCGAATAAGACGGCCCAAGAATGGCGAGGCCGAGCGTGACCAGCCCGTCATTGCCGGCGAAGCGGCCCTTGCGCAGGCGCTCGATCTCGGCGCGCGGCATCGGAATTTCGCTGTAGTGCCTCTCGCCCGGCTTGGCATCGGGCTTCGGCGATCCATGCAGGAACAAAGCGCGCGCGCCAGAGGCGGCAAGGCCATCGATGGCGGCGTCGGTGTGGTCCGGCGTGCGGTTGACGTGGCACCAGTCGACCAATGTCGTCGTGCCGCTGTTGAGCGCATTGAGCGCGCCCATCAGATTGGCGATCTGAACGTCCTCGGGGCGAAAGTGCCCGGCCAGTCCGCCGTGCATCGCCTGCATGTATTTACCGACGGTCCAGTCGCCGGCAATGCCGCGCAGTGCGCTCTGCCAGGTATGGACATGGGCGTTGATCAGGCCGGGCAGTACGATCATGCCTCTGGCGTCGATGATCTCGGCATTGTCGGCGGCGAGCATCGGCGCGATCGCGGCGATGCGGCCATTATCCACCAGCACGTCGCCCTGCGGCAAATCCTTGATCGCCGCGTCCATCGAGACGATCGATCCGCCCTTGATCAGTAAACGAGTCACGCGCCGCTCCGTCGCCTGTCATGCTGTGAATGATGCGGTAGCCCTAGCTGCCGGCGTCGCCGAAATCCAGCGCGCCGGCCTTGCGATGGCGCATAGGGCATGCGCCGGATGTCGGCCCACAGAGTGGGCGGCTTTACGCCGACGTTGATCATGCCCTAGGCTGGAATCTGGCTTCGGCCGACATTTGGCCCTGTGAAAACACGCTGCAAGGACGTTCCCACGATGAAGCTCGGTTTTTTTACCATGCCCATCCATCCGCTCGCCAAGGACTGGCGGCAGTCGCTGCGCGAGGATCGCGAAGCGTTCATTCTCGCCGACGAGCTCGGCTTTTCGGAAGCCTATTGCGGCGAGCACGTCACCGACCGAGCCGAGAACATCACGTCCTGCGCGCTGTTTCTGGCGACCTTGGTTCACGCCACCAAACAGATCAAACTCGGCACCGGCACCATCAACATGCCGAACACGCATCCGGCCGCGGTTGCCTCGCAGATCGCGATGCTCGATCACATGCTCGACGGCCGCTTCATGTTCGGCATCAGCCCCGGCGGTTTGTTGTCGGATGCGGAAGTGTTCGGCAATCTCGACGCCAACCGCAACGAAATGTTTCTCGAAGGCATCAACCAGGTGCTGGCGATCTGGGCCAACGATCCGCCCGATAACCTCAAAGGCAAGTACTGGAACATCAGCGTCGAACGCCAGTTCCTGCCCGATCTCGGCCAGGGCTATATCGCCAAGCCATTGCAGCGGCCGCATCCGCCGATCGTCGTCACCGCGGTGGCGCCGTTCTCGAAAGGCGTGACCGAAG
>CAITJJ010000103.1 GCA_903892675.1 uncultured Hyphomicrobiales bacterium
TGGAAGGAAATGATCGAGGACCCGAAGCAGAAGATCGGCCGTCCGCGCCAGCTTTACACCGGCGCGACGCAGCGCGACTACACGCCGATTTCGCGGCGCAAGTAGGCGCCGGCGTATCGATAACAAAAGGGCGGCTCATCGAGCCGCCCTTTTTTTGTGTGTCATCGCGTGCGCTGTTGTGCGAACGCCGTTGCCACATCCAATTTCAGGCGTTGCCGGTTGGCATCGCACTACCGTTCGCTTTGCCATTCAGCTTCGGCGCTTTTGCGCCGTCATAAGCCCATTGCACATAAGCGCCGGCCCAGGTGAAGCCACCGCCGAAGGCAGCCAACAACAATTTATTGCCGGGCTTGAGCTTCTCTTCGTAGTCCCACAGGCAAAGCGGGATCGTCGCATTGGTGGTGTTGCCGTATTTATGGATGGTCACCATGACCTTCTCCATCGGCAGCTTCATCTTCTCGGCGGTCGATTCGATGATGCGATTATTGGCCTGGTGCGGCACCAGCCAGTCGATCATGTCGCCGCGCAGATTGTTGCGCGTGAGAATTTCACCGGCGACCTCGGCCATCTTGGCGATGGCGAATTTGTAAACCGCCGCGCCTTCCTGATGAACGTAATGCTGGCGCATGGCGACGCTCTCGGCCGAGGCCGGGATGCGGCTGCCGCCGGCCTTCTGGTGCAGATGCACCCAGCCGGCGCCGTCGGAACGCACCAGAGAATCCATGATGCCATAGCCGGTCGTGTCCGGCTCCAGCAGCACGGCGCCTGCGCCGTCGCCGAATAGCACGCAGGTGGCGCGCTCGGTGTAATCGATGATCGACGACATTTTGTCGGCGCCGACGACGATAACCTTGCGCGCGCTGCCATTGGCGATGAACTGCGAAGCGATGTTGAGCGAATAGAGAAAGCCCGAGCAGGCCGCCTGAACGTCGAACGAACCGATGTCCTTGATCCCGACCATGTCGCAGATCAGATTGGCGGTCGACGGAAACTGCATGTCCGGCGTCGTGGTCGCGCAGATCAGGAGATCGATTTCGGACGGGCTGGTGCCGGTCTTTTCCAACAGACCGCGCACGGCCTGCGCCGCCATATGCGAGGTGCCGAGCCCCTCGCCTTTGAGGATGTGGCGTTCCTTGATGCCGGTGCGCTCGGTGATCCAGGCGTCGGTGGTATCAACCAGTTTCGCCAGATCGGCATTGGTCAACAGATCCGGCGGCACATAACCATGCACGGCGGTAATCGATGCTCGGGCGGGAACGGGCACAGCGGGCAAATCCAGGGTTTTGTCACATATGACGGCCAGCTGGCCGAGCGGAAGCCAAATTACGCCTTCGCCGGCGGCGGCGCCACCGTCTGCCGGCGAAGTTGGTTAAATGCCCCCGGAACTTTGCAAAACAAGGGCGGCGGCGCGGTCGCTGGGGGCGGGACCGCCGATATCCATCAACTGATTGAGTTTTTTGAACGATTCTACCTGGCGTCGTCTTTCTGGGGTTTCCGACAGCAACGGCAGCAGCGCGGCGCTCAAGTTTTCGACCGTGCAATCACGCTGCAGGAGCTCCGGCACCGCGTTTTCGCCGAGGACAAGATTGGCCAGGATGGCGCTTGGGGCCGTTATCAGCGCCCGGGCGACCAGTTCTTCAAGAAGCGACACCTTGTAAGCGGCGACCATCGGAATGCCGGCCAGCGCGAGTTCCAGCGTCGAGGTGCCGGATTTGGTCAAGGCCGCCCGCGCCTGACGAAACGCCAGGTGCTTTTCGGCCGGGTCGGTGACGATCCGCACCGGCACCGGCCAGGCGGCGGTCGCCTCCCGCACGGCTTTGGCCAGGCGGGAAACGGCCGGCACGACGACTTCGATTGCGCCGAACCGTTTGGCGACCTCGCCAAGGGTCGCGCCAAACTCCGGCGCCATGCGGCGGATCTCGCCGCCGCGGCTCCCCGGCAACACCAGGATCAATGGCGGATCGGATAGGCGCCGCCTCGCCTCCCCGGCATCGGGCCGCAACTCGCCAACTCGCTCACCGAGCGGATGGCCGACGAAATCGGTCGGCGGTCCGCCGAGCCGCTGCATCGCCGCCGGTTCGAACGGCAGCAGCGCCAGCACCCGGTCGACATAAGAGCGCATGGCGCGCGCCCGGCCGGGCCGCCAGGCCCAGACCGACGGACAGACATAGTCGACAATGACGATATGCGGCGCACGCGCGCGCACGCGGCGCGCAACCCGGTGGGTGAATTCCGGGCTGTCGATAATCACCAGCACGTCGGGATTGGCGGCAATGACCGCGTCGGCCGCCTCGGCAATGCGCCTGAGAATTTTCGGCAGGCTCATGGCGATAGCGGCAAAGCCGATGATCGCCAGATCGCCGAGCGGAAACAGGCTCGGCACTCCCTCAGCCGCCATATGGCTGCCGCCAACGGCGGAGAAGCGCAGTCCGCCGCGCGCGCGCCGCAACGCCGCGATCAAAGCCGCGCCAAGAAGGTCGCCGGACTCCTCGCCCGCTACCAGATAGACATGCGCCGCGCCGTTCGATCGAGTCATGGCCTTAACCGGGCAATTCGGCCGGCACGCCGACGACAAAAATTCCGGCGCGGTCGGCGATTTCGAGCAAACGTTCCGGCTCGGCTATGATGGTCGCACCGGCGATGACCGCGATGCCGGCAAGACCGGCCAACGCTGCGCGTTCGGCCGTGACAGGCCCGATCGACGGCAGATCGAAGCGGCGATCCTGGTTGGGCTTGGGCGCCTTCACCAGCACGCCGCTGCCAACGCGCGCCCGCATGCGGCCGCTGGCGCGCATGGCGGCGACCCGCGCCAGCATTTCGTCGGTGCCCTCGATCGCCTCGACCGCCACGATATGACGGCCGGCGACAACGACTGCCTGACCGATGTCGAAAGGACCGGCGGCCTTGAGATAATCGAGACCGAGCGCGATGTCGGCGCAGTCCTGCTCCGAAGGCTGGACGCGGCCGATCGCATTTTCCGGCGCCAGGATTTCAGGCGCGACTTCATGCGCCCCGAGCAGGCGAAAGCCGTCCTGCTCCAGCAGCCGCCCCATACCGGACAACAGGTGATTGTCACCGCCGCGGAACGCCGCCAGGATGCGCGGCATCAACATCAACGCCTTGAAGTCCGGGCGGGTCTGCCAAATCGAGGGCCGGATCAGCGCGCCGATCAGCACGACGTCGCGGCACCCTTCCGCGCGCGCCAGCCGCATGAATTTGCCGATTTGGCCGATATGCAGCCAGTGATGCGGAAAACGCTCGACCGCGGTGCCTTCGGCGGCGCCACGCAACGGAAACAGTACGACGCGCCGGCCGGACGACGCGACTTTATCGGCGACCGACAGCGGCAGGCTGCCGCCACCGCAAATCATGGCGAGCGGGCCGAGATTGCTCACGGCGCTGGTCATGCGTCGGTATCCGCCTCGCCGCGATTGATCGCCATGGTCAGCGGCCGTTTCCCGGCCCGGATGAATTCAAACATCCGGTTGACCAATGCATTGGACGCATGCGCGGCCGCCACCCGTTCTATACGGGCGCGAAATTCGCCTTCGCCGAAAAATAGGTCGCGATAGGCGTCGCGCACGCCATGAATATCGGCCTTCGACAGGCCGCGCCGGCGCATGCCGACCACATTCAACCCGACCAGAAATGCCAAAGGACCCTGCGCCATGCCGAACGGAATGACGTCGGCGCGCACGCCGCTCATGCCGACGATCATGGCGCCCTCGCCGATGCGCACGAACTGGCGCACCGCGACATTGCCGCCGAACACGACCTTGTCGCCAACGCTGACGTGGCCGCCGAGCATCGTATTATTGGCGAACACGACATTGTTGCCGACGGTGCAGTCGTGGCCGATATGCGTGCCGACCATCAGAAAACAATTATTGCCGACTTGCGTGAGGCCGTGATCGTCCTCGGTGCCGGTATTCATGGTGACGTTTTCGCGGATATCGCAATCGGCGCCGACCGTCAGACAGGTCGGTCCGCCGCGATAGCTGAACGATTGCGGCGGCGAACCCAGCGACGCGAAAGGATGAATGACCGTGCGCGGGCCGATCGTCGTGTGGCCGGTGACGTTGACATGCGCGACGAGGCGGCAGCCGTCGCCGATCGCGACATGCGGCCCGATTGTACAATAGGGCCCGATCTGCGCGCCTTCGCCGATCGCGGCGCCGGCCTCGATCCGCGCCGTCGGATCGATCCGGGTCTCGGCACTGGCTTGCGTCATGGCGCCGCTCATCGGTCCGAGATCATCGCGCCGAGATCGGCCTCTGCGACGATCGCGCCGTTGACCTTGGCTTCGCCATGATACCACCACATGTTCTTGCGGCGCGCGGTGCGCGTCATGTGAAATTCGACCGTGTCGCCGGGCACAACTGGCTTGCGAAACTTGGCCTTGTCGATGGTCAGAAAGAACACCGACTTCGGCTGGCTCGACGACGTCGCGGTGATGCACAGGACGCCGGCCGTCTGGGCCATGCCTTCGATCAGCAACACGCCGGGAAAGATCGGGTTGCCCGGAAAATGTCCCTGAAACTGCGGCTCATTGATGGTGACGTTCTTGATGCCGATACCGAACTCGTCGCCGCGAATGCCGATCACCCGATCGACCAGCAGGAACGGATAGCGATGCGGCAGCATCTGCATCACAACGCCGATATCGGCGGCTTCCAATTTCTTGACGGTTTCATCCATGGGCGGAGTTCTCATTCATTGGCCGCGGGAGCGGCGCCTTCTTTTGCGCGCGCGAGCCGTTCAATCGCCATGATCTCGCGGAACCATTGCTTGATCGGCTTGGCCGGCGTACCGCCCCAACGCGCGCCGGGTGGAACATTGCCATTCACATTGCTGATTGCCGCGATCTGTGCGCCTTCACCGACCGTGACGTCGTTATTGATGCCGACGCGCGCGCCGAGAACGACGTAATCTTCCAGCGTCGAACTGCCGGAAATGCCGGTATGCGCCACGACGATGCAGTGCCGGCCGATGCTGACGTTGTGACCGATCTGGACCAGATTGTCGATCTTGGTGCCTTCTCCGATGACGGTATCGCGGATGCCGCCACGGTCGATAGTGGTGTTGGCGCCGATTTCGACGTCGTCCTGGATAATGACCCGGCCGACCTGCGGCACCTTGAGATGGCCGCCGGCGCCCATCACGAAGCCGAAGCCATCTTGGCCGATCTTGCAGCCGGGATGAATGATGACGCGATCGCCAATCAATGTGTTGGTCAGGACGGCGCCGGCGCTGATCGAACAGTCGCGGCCGATCCGCACGTCGGCGCCAATGACGCAGGCAGCGCCAATGATTGAACCGCTGCCGATTTCGGTGCGCGGCCCGATCACAGCGCCGGGCTCGACGGTGACGCCATTTTCCAGCTGCGCGCTGGCGTCGATCTGAGCGCCGGCCACGGCTCCCGGCTGCGCCAGCGACGACGGCCGCAGCGATTGCGGGAACAAGGCGCGCGCCACCTGAACAAAGGCGCGGAACGGTTCACGCACGACCAGCACCGTGACCCGCGACGGCAACTCGTTGGCCAGCGCAGCGCTGGTCAGGCAAATTCCCGCATGGGTCCGGGAGGCTGCGCCGCTGAACCGCTTGGCGTCGAAAAATGCGATATCCGACGGCGAGGCGCGATCGAGCGGGGCAACATTGACGATTTGATGCACGCGCACCGGCCCTTCCGGCGCCGAGGCGCCGGTCAGGGCAACGATCTCGTCAAGCGACAGACCGCGCGTGTCGCGTAGGAATACCGGCTCGCTCATTTCGCAAGTGCCGCTCCGCCCAACGCAGCGACGATCAAAACTTTGTGCCGCCGCCGAACCGGAAGATCTGAGTCCGATCGCACACTTCGGCTCCACCGGCGGTCGGAACCGCACAGTATTTCTTGAGCGGAACCGCCAGATCGAAGCGCAGCGGCCCAAGCGGCGAATCCCAGATCAGACCGACACCGACCGACGAGCGAATATTGCTGGCGTCGCCGAGGCCGACATCGAGCGTTTCAGGCGTGGTGGTCTGTGTATAGGTGGTCGGCCCCTTGTAAGCCCAGACCGAACCGGCATCGGCGAATGCAGCCACCTTGATGCCGATATCCTTCGGCAGGAAGTAAAGCGGCGTCTGGAACTCGAGACTGGTGCCCCAGAACATGGTGCCGCCGAGGGCATCGTTGGTGGTCCGGGGCGTCAGGTCGCGCGGCCCGATGCCGCCAGCCGCGAAGCCACGGACCAGGTTCGGGCCCATCTGGAAATGATCCAGCATGCGCAGATCCTTGCTGCCCCAGCCGGCGACGTTGCCGCCTTGCAGCTTAATCACGCCGACCACGTCCGGCAAGACTTCGTAATAGTTGCGCACTTCGGCGGTCGAGCGGATGAAATTCACGTCGCCGCCGACGCCGGCGACATCCTGCGTCAATGACGCGAACAGACCGCTGGTCGGCGATTTGTTGTTGTCGAGCGTGTTGTAGTTCGCCGTATAGCCAAGCATCGACACGACGACCGGGCCGGCGGCCAATTCCTTGCGAATCGGCAAGGCGGCCGGCTGACAGACACCTGTTACCGCCGGATAACAATTATAGACAGAGTTGAGGCTGATCTCCTGCCGATACAGCGAATAGCGCGGCTGCAGCGACAGCTCCTCGGTGAGCGCGAAGCCAAGGCGCAAATTGGTGCCAATAGTCGTCGTTTCGTAGGACACCGTCGACGACGCCAGGTTTTTCTTGGCGAACAGATCGATGCCGCCGGCCATACGGTAGCCCATCAGATAAGGCTCGACGAACGACAGCTCGAAACCGCGGGTGCGCTGGCCATAACTCACCGTCGCCTTGGCGAGCTGGCCGCGGCCCATCAGGTTGCGGTCGGCGATGCTGGCTTCGGCGATGAAACCGTCAGCGGTCGAGAAGCCGCCGGAGATCGAGAATTCGCCGGTCGACTTTTCCTCGAGATCGACGTTGACGACGACGCGGTCCGGCGCCGAGCCGGGCTCGTTGGTTATCTTGACCGTCTTGAAGAATTCGAGGTTCTTCAGACGACGTTCGGCGCGATCGATCAGCGCGCGGTTATAGGCGTCGCCCTCGCTGAGATCGAATTCGCGGCGAATGACATAGTCGCGCGTGCGGACATTGCCGCGAATATTGATACGCTCGATATAGGCACGCATGCCTTCATCGACCACGAAAACAAGATTGATCGTGCGCGCTTCGGGATTGCGGTCGCCGCGCGGGCGCACATTGGCGAAGGCGTAGCCGCGCTTGGCGGCCTCGATCGTCATCGCCTCGACGCTCTTTTCGAGCATATCGGCATTGTAGACGCTGCCGGGGCTGACCTTCAGCACGCCGCGCAAGGTGTTCGAGTCGATCGACTTCACGTTCGACACCACATCGACGGTGCCGACGCGATATTGATTGCCTTCTTCGATATTGAAGGTGATGACGAAGCCCTTCTTGGCCGGGTCGTATTCACCGACCGCCGAGACGATGCGCACGTCTGCGTAACCGCTCTTGAGATAGAACCGGCGCAACAGATCGCGGTCGGCTTCGATGCGGTCCGGATCATAAATATCGGTCGACTGCAGGAAGCTGAGGAAGCCGCTCTCCGAGGTCTTGATGACCTCCTTCAGGCGGCCGTGCGAAAACGCCTTGGCGCCGACAAACTTGATGTCCTTGACGCCGGTCTTGTCGCCTTCCTTGATTTCGAAAACCAGGTCGACGCGGTTGTTCGGCAATTCGATGATCTTGGGTTCGACGGAAACGTCGAAGCGGCCGCTCCGGTTATAGATTTCGATGATGCGCTGCACGTCCGCCTGCACGGTCGGCTTCGACAAAGTGCCGCGCGGCTTGGACTGAACTTCCTGCTTGAGCTGGTCGTCCTTGGCCTTCTTGTTGCCTTCAAAGGCGACGCGGTTCAGCACCGGGTTTTCGACCACGGTGACGACGATACGATTGCCGGCATGATTGATGCGAACGTCGGCAAACAGGCCGGTCGCGTAAAGCGCCTTCAGGCCCTCATCGACTTCCTGCGGACCAAGACGGCCGCCGGGGCCGGGACGGAAATACGAACGCACGGTATCGACTTCTACGCGGCGATTGCCTTCGACCACGATCGAGCCGACGGTCTGCGCCACGGCGGAGCCGCTCGACGCAACAGCCAACACGCCGGCACCGACAAGGATACCACCGAGGACCAAAATGCTAAGGGCAAGTCCCCGAACCACCCGCACACAAAGTCTCATGCGCTACGCGCCCTTTATCCCTGCGGAAAAACCGCGATCCGTGCGGTAAAACCGTCGCTTCCTTACGGCCTAAGCCGCCGCGCACCCGAGAATCTCAGGCCGACATTCGTTAGCTTTGTACAGCGTTTTGGACGCACTGCAAACGAAACCGCCGGGCCAAGTTTCCCTTTCCTCTCATAAAGTTGCCCATAGGCAACGATCAAAGGCAACGACTAGGAGGTCGCCAGGTGCAGGATGTCATTAAAGGTTGCAAAAAGCATCAACATTACGACGATTGCCAGCCCAATCCGGAACCCGACCTCCTGGGCCCGTTCTGACAAGGGACGGCCCCGGGCAGCCTCGATCCCATAGAACAAAAGGTGACCGCCGTCGAGGAGCGGGATAGGAAACAGGTTCAAGAGCCCGATCGAGACCGAGAGGACCGCGGTCAGGTGCACCAAAGCGGTAAATCCGGCCGTGGCCACCTGCCCCGAGACCTGGGCAATCCGAATGGGCCCACCCAGCTGGTCAGCGGCCTCGCGCCCGGCAAAGATGCCGCCGATATAGGACAGGGTCCGGTCAACGACGAACCAGGTCTCCTGCGCACCGGCCGCGATCGCGGTCAGCGGGCCCATTTTCTCGGTTTTGATGTCGCCAGCGGCCATTGAGCGGCTGATGCCGAGCACGCCCAGTTTGTGCACGTTGCCGAAATTGTCCTTCAGTTCGCGCATCTGCGGCACGGCCTTGAGCGTGACGGGCACGCCGCCGCGCTCGACCTCGACGCTCAAAGTTTCGCCGGCGCTGATGCTGACGATCCGCTGCATGTCGGCGAAGCTGTCGATCCGGCTGCCGTTGATCGCCACGACCAGGTCGCCTGGCTTGAAGCCGGCGGCCTGGGCGGCGCTGCCGTCCTGGATCGCATCGACCCGCGCGGTGGTGGTCTGCTTGCCGGAAAGCATAAAAACGCCGGCGAAGATCGCAATCGCGAGGATGAAATTGGCGATCGGTCCGGCCGCCACCACGGCCGCGCGCTTGCCGACCGATTTATGGATGAAGCTATCGTTGCGGTCGGCCTCGCTCATGGCGGCCGCGGCCGCGTGATCGGGCACGCTGGCAGCGTTGTCGTCGCCGAAGAACTTCACATAGCCGCCGAGCGGAATGGCCGAGAGCTTCCAGCGCGTGCCGTGTTTGTCGTTAAAGCCGACGATCTCGGGGCCGAAGCCCAGCGAGAACACCAGGACCTTGATGCCGCACCAGCGCGCAACCAGAAAATGGCCGAGTTCATGGAAGAACACGACAACAGTCAGCACAAACAGAAACGGCACGACATAGCCGACCACGCCGCCGCCAAATGCGCTCAAACTCGCCATGATATCGGTACCCATTACAATCCCTCGCCGCCCATAAGGCCGTCATCAATATTACGGAAAGATTACTACGTTGCCTTTAAGGCATTCAAAAGGTCACCCGCCAGACCGCGCGCAATATGGTCGACGGCCAGCGCCGCATCGATATCGGCCGGCTCGGACAAAAGGCCGCGGGCGTCGGCCGCCGCGAGCGTTTTCTCGACCAGCGCGGCAATGGCCAGGAACGGTATCCGGCCGCCGATGAATTCGGCCACCGCGACCTCATCCGCCGCGTTCAGCACGGTCGGCGCCGCCCCGCCTTTTACCATCGCTTCGCGGGCCAGCCGCAGCGCCGGGAAACGGACCAGGTCGGCTTCCTCGAATGTCAGTTCACGCAAAGCCGCCAGATCGAGGCGCGGCGCCGGGCCATCGATGCGCGCCGGCCAGGCCAGGCAATGCGCAATCGGCACGCGCATGTCGGCGGGGCCCATTTGCGCCACGACCGAGCCATCGCGGAATTCGACCAGCCCATGCACCACCGATTGCGGATGCACCAGCACATCGATCTCTTGTGGCGGCAGCGCGAACAGATGGTGCGCCTCGATCAACTCCAGCCCCTTGTTCATCAGGCTGGCGGAATCGATGGTGACCTTCGGCCCCATCGACCAGTTCGGATGCCGCAGCGCCTGCTCTGGCGTCGCCTGCCGGATCGCGTCCAGCGACCAGGTGCGGAACGGTCCACCCGATGCGGTGAGGATCACGCGGCGCACATCTTCGCGACGCCCCGCACCCATCGCCTGAAACAGCGCATTGTGCTCGCTGTCGACCGGCAACACGGTCGCGCCGGACCGCGCGGCGGCGGCCATGAACAAGGAGCCGGCGCACACGAGGCATTCCTTGTTGGCGAGCGCGACCGTCGCGCCCCGCCCGATCGCCGCCATTGTCGGCTTCAAGCCGACCGCGCCGGCGATCGCCGCCATGACCCAATCGGCGGGATAAAGCGCCGCTTCGACCAGCGCCGCTTCTCCTGCCGCCGCTTCGATGCCGCTACCGGCCAGAGCGTCTTTCAGCGCTTCGTAACAATCGGGATCGGCGATGACGGCGACGCGGGCGCCGACATCGCGCGCGACCTGCGCCAGCGCTGTCACGTTGCGGCCGGAGGCGACGCATTCGACACGGTAGAGCGTCGGATTGCGCTTGATCAGATCGACGGTGCTGGCGCCGATCGAACCGGTCGCGCCGAGGATGGTGACGCTGCGCGGCGCATCGCCCGGCAACGGGGCCGACATCGATCGCGCTTTGGCGACAGCGATGGCGTTCATGCCCTCACCATATCAACAAACCGCGCGCCGCATCGGCCAATCCACCGCGCGAAACGCCGATGACGCAGGCGGCCAATGCCGCCGCCCAGAAACCGTCGAGCCTATCCATGACGCCGCCATGGCCGGGAATGAGCTGGCTGGAATCCTTGACGTTGAATTTGCGCTTGACGAAAGATTCAAACAGATCGCCGGCCTGCGCGCAGACCGACAACAGTAACGCGACGCAAGCGATGCTCACAATGCTGAACGTTCCGAACGCGCGCGTCACCAGCACTGCAACGATCATAGCGCCTAGCGTCCCCGCGATCGCGCCCGACCAGGTTTTTTTCGGACTGACGCTCGGCATCAGCTTGGGTCCGCCAATGGCGCGTCCGGCGAAATAGCCGAAAATGTCGGTCGACCAGACGATCGCAAACAAAAGGACGATGGCAAGCAAACCGTAAGTCGCGTCAGCGCGCAGCCACACCGGCGCTACGAACATCGCCGCCGCATAGACAAATCCGCAGGCGATCCAGATCGGGCCTTTGACCAGCCGCGTCCACTCCCACGCCACGGCGACAGCGGCCGCTGCCCAGAACAGCGCGAAGGCCCAGCCGCCGTAATAGGCCGCGGCCAGCGCGAACGGAATGAGGACGATTGCCGAAGCGATGCGCTGCGTCAGGTTGCTGACTTTGGATTGGCCGCTGGGTTCGGGGGCGTTCACGGGGCTCAGGAACCGGTCTTCGCCGCGGCCGTTCCCGATAATCCGCCAAACCGCCGCTCGCGTTGCTGGTATTCGCGGATCGCGCCTTCCAGGATGGCGCGGTCGAAGTCGGGCCAGTTGGCCGGCACGAACACCAGTTCGCTATAGGCCGACTGCCACAGCAGAAAGTTAGACAGCCGCTGCTCGCCGCTGGTGCGGATGATGAGATCGGGATCGGGCAAGTCGGCGGTGTCGAGAAATCCGGCGACAGTATCGACCGTGATGTCTTGCGCGTTGAGCGTGCCTTGCGCGACCGCTTCGGCGGCGCGGCGCGCGGCGCGGGCGATTTCCTGACGCGCGCCGTAATTGAAGGCGACCACCAAGGTCAGCCCGGTATTATCCTTGGTCAATTCCTCGGCCTCGATCAGCAGGCGGCCAATGTCGGCCTCAAGCCCTGCCCGCTCGCCGATGATGCGCACGCGCACGCCGCTTTTGTGCAACTCGGCGAGATCGTTGCGAATGAAGCGGCGCAACAGGCCCATCAGCTCGCCGACTTCGGCGGCCGGCCGCGACCAGTTTTCCGAACTGAACGAGAAAATAGTGATGACCTTGATGCCGATTTCGCCGGCGGCGCGGATCGTCCGGCGCAACGCCTCGACGCCGCGGCGATGTCCCTCGACGCGCGGCAGGCCGCGCGCCGCCGCCCAGCGGCCATTGCCGTCCATGATGATGGCAACGTGGTGCGGCACCGCGGCAATGCCATCGGCCAATAGTGCGCTCGGCGGGACCTTGGGCTCGGACATGTATTCAAGACCTCAAACGGTGAGGATCTCCTTTTCCTTGGCAGCGAGCATATGGTCGAGTTCGGCGATACCGGCGTCGGTCGCCTTCTGGATTTCAGCGGTGAAGCGTTCGATCTCGTCTTTGCCGTGTTCCTTCTCGATCTTCTTGATGGTGTCGAGCGCATCGCGGCGCACATGGCGCACGGCGATACGCGCATTCTCGGCATATTTATGCGCCAGCTTGACCAGCTCTTTGCGGCGCTCCTGATTGAGTTCGGGAATGCGCAGGCGGATGGTCTGCCCCTCGGTCGCCGGTGACAGGCCGAGATTGGAGTTGACGATCGCCTTCTCGGTCGCATGCACCAGCGACTTGTCCCAGACATTGACCGAGATCATGCGCGGCTCGGGGATGGTGACGCTCGCCACCTGCACCAGCGGCATCATCGCGCCATAGGCTTCGACCATCACCGGATCGAGCAGATGCGCCGAGGCGCGGCCGGTGCGCAATCCGGACAGTTCGGTCTTGAGCGCGGCGCTGGCGCCGCTCATGCGCCGCTTGATTTCATTGATGTCGTGCGTTGCGTTCGCCATGACGAGTCCCCCAACAAGATGCCGCTGACTTTTCGCTTTGGGCGCGAACCCGGTTTCACCGCGCTCGCGTTTCGTCAGCCCGTTTGCAATTCCACGTCGTCTTAACTAACCGACGACGGTCGTACGCCCCTGACCGCGCAGAACCGTCTCGATCGCGTTTGCTCCGGCGATCGAGAAAACGATGATAGGCGTCCGGTTCTCCCGAGCAAGCGCGAAGGCGGCGCCGTCCATCACCCGCAGGTCCTTTTCGATCGCCTCTTGATGGCTGATGCGCTCGTAACGCTTGGCGGCCGGGTCCTTCTTCGGGTCGGCCGTATAGACGCCGTCGACATTGGTGGCCTTGAGCACGGCCTGGCATTCCAGCTCGGCGGCGCGCAGCACGGCGGTGGTGTCGGTCGTAAAGAACGGGTTGCCGGTACCGGCGGCCAGCAGAACGACCCGGCCTTTAGCCAGATTCTTCATGGCCCGCTTGCGGTTATAGGTCTCACACACCGAGGTCATGGCGAGCGCCGACAAAGTGCGCGCCTCGCGGCCCTGCCGCTCGATGGCCGCTTCCAGCACCAGGCAGTTCATCACCGTCGCCAGCATGCCCATGGTGTCGCCGACCGGGCGCGGCACGCCGCGTGAGGAGACTTCGACGCCGCGGAAGATGTTCCCGCCGCCGACGACAACGCCAAGTTCGACGCCGAGCTTGGCGGTCGCCGCGAGGTCGGCGGCGATGCGCTCGACGGTCGCCTGATCGATGCCGAAGGGCTTGTCGCCGTTGAGTGCCTCGCCGGAGAGCTTGACGATGACGCGCTTGTAAATCGGATCAGACATAAGTGGCGACCCTGAAATTCATCGGCACATCAAGATGCGAAACCGGCGCCGGTCCCAATGATCAGCTCTGGCCGGCCGCCGCGGCGACTTCGGCGGCGAAGTCGGCTTCCTGCTTCTCGATGCCCTCACCGAGACCGTAACGCACGAAGCCGGTGATCTTGATCGGACCGCCGACCTTGCCTTCGGCTTCCTTGACCGCCTGCGCCACCGACTTCTTGCCGCTGTCGTCGAAGATGAACGGCTGCTCGAGGAACGTCTGTTCCTTGTAGAAAGTCTTGATGCCGGATTCGACGATCTTCTCGATCATCGCCTCGGGCTTGCCCTGCTGACGGAACTTGTCGGCCAGCACATCCTTCTCACGCTTGACTATTTCCGGATCGACGCTTGAAGCGTCGATCGCCAGCGGATTGGACGAGGCAACATGCATTGCCAGTTGACGGCCGAGCGCGGTCAGTTCGTCGACATTACCGGTCGATTCCAGACCGACGAGCACGCCGATCTTGCCGAGACCATCGCTGACCGCATTGTGGATGTAGGAGCCGATCGCGCCCTTGGAGACCTCGACAATCGCGGCACGGCGCAGCGACATGTTCTCGCCGATCTTGGCAATCGTGTCATTGATCGCCTCGTTGACGCTGATCGCGCCGACCTTGGCGGCCTTGATCGCTTCGACATCGGCGCCGGCGTCGAATGCGACATTGGCGGCCATCTTGACGAGGCCCTGGAACAGATCGTTGCGGGCGACGAAATCGGTTTCCGAATTCAGTTCGACCACAACGGCTTTCGGACCGCGCACGGCGACGCCGATCAAGCCTTCGGCGGCGACGCGGCCGGCCTTCTTGGCGGCAGCGGAAAGGCCCTTCTTGCGCAGCCAGTCGACGGCTTCGCTAACATTGCCGGCGGTCTCTGACAGCGCCTTCTTGCAGTCCATCATGCCCGCGCCGGTCTTTTCGCGCAGATCCTTCACCA
>CAITJJ010000104.1 GCA_903892675.1 uncultured Hyphomicrobiales bacterium
CCATCGCGGCGGGCGCGCCGATTGAAGTCGATCTGGCGCCGATAGCCGACGGTCAAGTCATCAAGGAGTTCTGGCGCTCCAAGCCGATCTTCATCTCCCATCGTTCCAGAAAGGAGATCGACGCGGCCAAGAACGTCCAGCTTTCGACCCTGCCGGATCCTGAGCCGGACTCGGCCCGCGTCAAGGCCGGTCACGACCAGTGGCTCGTCGTCATCGGCATCTGCACCCATCTCGGCTGCATCCCGCTCGCCCACCAGGGTGAGTATGATGGCTGGTTTTGCCCGTGCCACGGTTCGGTCTACGATACCGCCGGCCGTATCCGGAAAGGCCCGGCGCCGAAGAACCTTCCCCTGCCGCCGTACAAGTTCGTCTCCGATACCAAGATACAGATCGGCTGAGCGAAAACGTCGCATTCAAGGTACGACCATGAGCGGAAATTCGACCTACCAGCCGCAGAGCAAAGTTCTGCAGTGGTTTGAAAAGCGGCTGCCGATCGGCGGTCTCATTCATTCATCTTTCGTCGCCTATCCGACGCCCCGTAATCTCAATTACTGGTGGACCTTCGGCGGCATCCTCTCCTTCATGCTGGGCGTACAGATCATCACCGGTATCGTGCTGGCGATGCATTACACGCCGCATGTCGATCTCGCCTTCAAGTCGGTCGAGACCATCATGCGCGACGTCAACTACGGCTGGCTGCTGCGCTACCTGCATTCCAACGGCGCATCGATGTTCTTCATCGCCGTCTACATCCATATTTTCCGCGGCATGTATTACGGCTCGTACAAGGAGCCGCGCGAGGTCCTCTGGATCCTCGGCGTCATCATCTATCTCCTGATGATGGCAACCGGCTTCCTCGGTTACACGCTGCCGTGGGGCCAGATGAGCTTCTGGGGCGCGACCGTCATCACCAACTTCTTCTCGGCAATTCCCGGCGTCGGCGAAGCCGTCGTCACCTGGCTGTGGGGCGGCTTCGCCGTCGGTAACCCGACGCTCAACCGCTTCTACTCGCTGCATTACCTGCTGCCCTTCGTCATCGCCGGCGTCGTGATCCTGCACGTTTGGGCGCTGCATGTGTCGGGCCAGAACAATCCGGCCGGCATCGAGCCGAAGTCCGAGCGGGACACCGTGCCGTTCACGCCCTACGCGACGACGAAGGACAGCTTCTTCATCTCCGTGTTCTGCATCCTGTTTGCATGGTTCGTGTTCTACACACCGAACTTCCTCGGCCACGCCGACAACTACATCCCCGCCAATCCGGCGGTGACACCGCAGCACATCGTGCCGGAATGGTATTACCTGCCGTTCTACGCGATCCTGCGTGCCATTCCCGACAAGTTGCTCGGCGTTCTGGCGCTGTTCGGCTCGATCCTGATCCTGGCCTTCCTGCCGTGGCTCGACACCTCGCGCGTCAAGTCGGCGCGCTACCGGCCGCTGTACAAGCAGTTCTTCTGGCTGTTCTTCGCGGTCTGCATCGGCCTCGGCTGGCTTGGCGCCAAGCCGGCGGAAGGCATCTATGTGGTGCTGTCACGCATCCTGACCATTTATTACTTCGCGCACTTCATCGTCATATTGCCGCTGCTCGGCATATTCGAGAAGACCAAGCCGTTGCCGAATTCTATTTCGGAATCGGTCTTGGGCTCGAAGGCTTAAAGGCGGGGATGACCATGAAAACGAAACCCACCATCCTCGCTCTCGCATTTGCCGGCATTGCGCTCGTCTCCAGCGCCGCGTTGGCCCAGGAGCACGGCCACGAAACGCCGCGCCCGCCGGCGCAGAAATGGTCGTTCGCCGGTCCGTTCGGCAAGTTCGATCAGGCCCAGTTGCAGCGCGGCTTCAAGATCTACAAGGAGGTTTGCGCCTCCTGCCATTCGATGAGCCTGGTTTCGTTCCGCAACCTCGCGGAAGCCGGCGGCCCGGGCTTCTCCGAGGCGCAGGCCGCCGCGGTCGCGGCCGAGTACAAGATCAAGGACATCGACGACAAGGGCGAAGCGATCGAGCGCGCCGGCCGTGCGGCCGATACGTTCCCGTCGCCGTTTGCCAACGACCGCGCCGCCGCGGCGGCCAATGGCGGCGTTGCGCCGCCGGACTTCTCGACTTTGGCCAAAGCCCGCGGTTACGAGCGCGGCTTCCCCTGGTTCGTGTTCGATATTTTCACGCAATACCAGGAGACCGGCCCCGACTACATCGTCGCCATCCTCACCGGCTACAAGGATGCGCCGCCGCATGGATTCACCATGCCGGCCGGCGGCAATTACAACGAATATTTCCCCGGCCACGTCATCGCTATGCCGAAGCCTCTGTCGGACGGCCAGGTGACCTATGACGACGCCGCGCCGCAGACGGTCGCGCAATACGCCAAGGACGTGACCGCATTCATGATGTGGGCGGCGGAGCCGCACCTGGTCGCGCGCAAGCGCATCGGCTTTCAGGTCATGATCTTCCTGATCGTGCTGTCGGGGCTGCTGTACTTCACCAAAAAGAAGGTCTGGTCGGCCGTTCACTAGAATGGCATTCGACATCTCTTGACGCGAGGGCCCCCAGAGCGCGGCCAGCAAAAGTGGGCACCGGTTTTGCGTCCGGCCGCGCTCTTATTCTAACTTTGGCGCGCAATCAGAGCGGCTAACCGGTTCCCACTTCGCCTGATCGCGCGCTGGGGCCCTTTCGTTTTTGGGGTTCATGAGAGGCGGATATGACCAGATCAGTCCTCGGCATAATCGGCGGTTCCGGCGTCTATGATCTGCCGGGTTTGCAGAACGTGCGCGAGCAGCGCATCGCTTCGCCCTGGGGCGAGCCTTCCGGCGCGCTACGCATCGGCGACATCGAGGGCCTGCCGGTGGTGTTTTTGCCGCGCCACGACAAGGGCCACCGGCTGTCGCCCTCCGATATCAACTACCGCGCCAATATCGATATCCTCAAGCGCGCCGGCGTCACCGACCTGGTGTCGCTGTCGGCCTGCGGCTCGTTCAAGGAGGAGATGCCGCCCGGCACCTTCGTGCTGGTCGATCAGTTCGTCGACCGAACCCACAAGCGCGAGAGTTCGTTCTTCGGCAAGGGCCTGGTCGCGCATGTGTCGATGGCGCATCCGGTGTCGCCTTTGTTGCGCGGGCATATCGCCGCCGCGGCGCGCACCGAGGGCATCGAGCCGAAGATGGGTGGCACTTATGTCTGCATGGAAGGGCCGCAGTTTTCCACTTACGCCGAGAGCATGACCTACAAGACGCTTGGCTATTCGGTCATCGGCATGACCAACATGCCGGAAGCCAAGCTCGCCCGCGAGGCCGAGATTTGTTACGCGACGGTCGCCATGGTCACCGACTTCGATTGCTGGCATCCCGACCACGATGCCGTAACCGTGCAGGATATCATCAAGGTGCTGCTGGAAAACGCAGCGCGCGCGCAAAGCCTGGTCGCACGGCTGGCGCGCGATTTTCCCCGCGAACACGAGCCTTGCCCGATCGGCTCCGACCGCGCGCTCGATACAGCGTTGATCACGCAGCCGAACGCGCGCGACCCTGAATTGATCAAGAAGCTCGACGCGGTGGCGGGAAGGGTGTTGGGGCGCTAAAGTCGGCTTCGGGGACGACTGCTTTTGCAGAACGAAGGGGCTAAGATGGCTGAACCGCAAATCCGTTTTGACGATGGCGCGGCCTATGAGAAATTCATGGGCATTTGGAGCCGCATGGCCGGCGACGTGTTCATCGACTGGCTTGCGCCGGCCAAGGGCTTGAAATGGATCGACGTTGGCTGCGGCAATGGCGCCTTCACCGAGAATATCGTCGAGCGATGTGCGCCCTTGTCGGTTGACGGGATCGACCCCTCCGAAGGCCAGCTCGCTTTCGCCCGCACCCGGCCGGCCGGGAAACTCGCTAAATTCCAGCAAGGCGACGCGATGGCGCTGCCTTTCGCCGATAGGACATTCGACGCCGCCGTCATGGCGCTGGTGATCTTCTTCGTGCCGGAGCCGGCCAAAGGCGTCGCCGAACTGGCGCGCGTGACCAAGCCTGGCGGATTGGTCGCGACCTATGCCTGGGACATCATGGGCGGCGGCTTTCCGATGGAGCCGGTGCAGGCAGTGCTGCGCGAGATGGGCGAGAAGCTGGTCTTGCCGCCACAGGCGCCAGCCTCGCGCATAGAGGCGCTACGCGATCTGTGGAATGGCGCCGGGCTTGAAGCCGTTGAGACGCGGGAGATCACCGTGCAACGGACATTCGCCGATTTCGACGAATTCTGGAAAATCGCCCTGCTCGGCAACAGCGTATCGCCGATTCTTGCCCGCATGACGCCGGCCGACGCCGCAGTAGTTAAAGAAAGATCGCGGGCGCGCTTGCCGGCGGATTCGTCCGGGCGCATCACCTACAGCGCCCGTGCCAACGCCATCAAAGGGCGCATGCCCAAATGACATCCGACATGAGAAGGTTTCAACGCGCCCCATGAACAAGCCAATCGCCGATAACGATCTGCGCGCGTCGATCCGCTCGATTGCCGACTATCCGAAACCCGGCATCATGTTCCGCGATATCACCACTTTGCTCGGCGATGCGCGTGCGTTCCGCCGCGCCGTCGATGAGATGGTGCAGCCCTGGGCCGGCATGAAGATCGACAAGGTCGCCGGCATCGAGGCGCGCGGCTTCATCCTCGGCGGCGCGGTGGCGCATCAGGTCTCGGCCGGCTTCATTCCGATCCGCAAGAAGGGCAAGCTGCCGCATACCACGGTGCGCATCGCCTATTCGCTGGAATACGGCCTCGATGAAATGGAAATGCATGAGGACGCGGTCAAGAAGGGCGAGCGCGTCATTCTTGTCGATGACCTGATCGCTACCGGTGGCACGGCGGAAGGCGCGGTCAAACTGTTGCGCCAGATGGGCGCCGAAGTGCTGGCCGCCTGCTTCGTCATCGACCTTCCTGAACTCGGCGGCGCCGCGAAGCTGCGCGCCATGGACGTACCGGTGCGGACGCTGATGTCGTTTGACGGGCATTAGACCGACTGTCGTCCCCGCGAAGGCGGGGACCCATGCACCGCGGCTTCTCCCGGCCTCATGGTGAGGAGGGCCGCAGGCCCGCCTCGAACCATGGGCCGCCCATCCTTCGAGACGCGCACTGCGTGCGCTCCTCAGGATGAGGCGGATTTAAATTTGAGGCTATGGGTCTCCGCCATAGCCGTCCGAAGGGCGGCGTCACCTCGTTCCGCCTATGGCGGGGACGACCGAGTTATTGCTATCCCCATGGCCCTTTGCCGCCGGTCGGACCGAGCGGCGGCTCGCCCGGCAAAAACGGCTTGCCGCTTTGCTGCGGCGGATCGGCCCAAGGGCCATCGGCCGGCGGCGGCTCGATCTGGCCCTGCTCGGGCGGCGCTTCAATCGCCAGCGGTCCCGGATCGTGACCGCCGGCATATTGCACCAGGGCGGCGACGCGTTTGTCGACGGAAGGATGCGTCGCAAAAATATCGGCAAAGCCCGAGCGCGGATTGTCGATGCACATTTCCATCACCGCCGAATTGGCGCTGGCCAGTTCGCCGCGGTTCTCGATCTTGCGCAGCGCCGAGATCATGGCGTCTGGATTCTTGGTCAGTTCGACGGAGCCTGAATCGGCGAGGTATTCGCGCGAGCGCGACAGCGCGAAGCGGATGACGATCGACAGCACCCAGGCGACCACGATCAATGCGATGGCGATGACGATGGCAATGACCGCGCCGCCGCCTTTCTTGTCGCTGCTGCTGTCGCTCGAGCGCCGGCCATAAAAGGCGTTCTGGAAAAACAGGCGGAAAACCATTTCGCCGAAAAACGAAATCACGCCGGCAATGACCACCGCGATGACGAGCAGGCGCACGTCGCCGTTGCGAATGTGCGTCAGCTCGTGGCCGAGCACGGCTTCCAGTTCCTGATCGTTCAGCGCGTTCATCAACCCGCGCGTCACGGTGATCGAATACTGCTTCTCGTTTAGTCCGGTGGCGAAGGCGTTCAGCGCATCGTCGTCGGCGATGCGCAACTTTGGCATGGCGATGCCGCGCGAGATGCAGAGGTTTTCCAGCAGATTATAAAGCCGCGGCTCCTCGACGCGCGTCACTTCGGTGGCGCCGGTGATGGCGTCGATCATCTTCTGGTGGAACTTGTACGCGATCAGGATCCAGAGGATGGCGCCGACGGTCGCAAAGGGCGCGGCGATGATGAGATCGTGCAGCGCCGCCTGAATGAGATAATCGAGCGGCGCGTCGCCGACGCTCAGCGTCTCAGCCAGAAGCGCGCCGGCAAACACCAGCACATAGACTAAAACAAACAGGCCGATCAGCAGCGCGACCGAGCGCCGCCTGTTGGACTGGATGTGGGTGTAGAGACCGTAGGCGGCCATGACGTTCTTCCGTCATTCCGGGACGGCCAAGGGCCGGACCCGGAATCCAGAGGGGAAACTCGGCGTCGGTATCTGGATTCCGGGTTCGCGGGCGAACGCCCGCGCCCCAGAATGACAGAATCTAAAACTTCACGCTCGGCGCCTGCTCGAGTTGCGGGCGCGCTTCGCCGACATCGAAGAAGGTGCGGTGACCGAAGCCGAAAATGCCGGCAAACAGGGCCGCCGGGAACTGCTCGATGCCGGTATTGTATTCCTGCACCGCGCTGTTGAAGAAGCGGCGCGAGGCGGCGAGCTTGTTCTCGATGTCCGAGATTTCCGACTGCAACTGCTGGAAGTTCTGGTTGGCCTTGAGGTCCGGATAGCTCTCCGACAGCGCGAACAATTGCCGCAGCGCGCCGGACAGCATGTTCTCGGCCGCTACCTTCTGCTCGACGCCGGGCGCGGCGATGGCCGCGTTGCGCGCATTGACCACGGCTTCCAGCGTGCCGCGCTCATGCGCGGCATAGCCCTTCACCGTCTCCACCAGATTGGGGATCAGATCGGAGCGCTGCTTGAGTTGGACGTCGATGTCGGCGAAGGCCTGATTGGTCCGCTGCCGCATGGCGACGAGGCCGTTATAGACGCTGATCGCCCAGAGCACGATCACGACGATGACGCCGAGGACGACCCAGCCGGTGGTGGACATGACGAGCGCTCCTGAAAAAGGGACTGACGGAACTTAACTCTTAAATAGGGGGCGGTGGCGAACGGCAACAGGGTACGCTAGCAGTTTATGGAAAAAAGTTCCGCGTGCCCGGCGGCCGGGTAATCCGCTGACACACAAGAAAAAAGGCCCCGAACCGGAGTTCGGGGCCTTTTCACCAAGCGGCTATTCGGGGGGTAAGGGGGGAGCCGCCCGGCTGAAACGCTATTGCATAAATAACATCGTCAGCCGGGTTTGGTTCCGCACCCGAGTAAGCGGTTTCAGATTATTTTCGCAGACGCGTGACGGCCTCAACCGGCTTCACGGAACCGCACGGCGGCCTCGAGATCGACCGAGACCAGTTGCGACACGCCGCGTTCCGCCATGGTGACGCCGAACAGCCGGTTCATGCGGGCCATGGTGATCGGGTTGTGTGTGATGATAACGAAGCGGGTGTCGGTCGAGCGGGTCATTTCGTCCAGCATGTCGCAGAAACGTTCGACGTTGTGATCGTCGAGCGGCGCGTCGACTTCGTCCAGTACGCAGATCGGCGCCGGATTGGTCAAAAATACCGCGAAGATCAGCGCCAGCGCGGTCAGCGCCTGTTCGCCGCCCGATAGGAGCGACAGGGTCGCCGGCTTCTTGCCGGGGGGCTTGGCCAGGATTTCCAGGCCCGCTTCCAGCGGATCGTCGCTCTCGATCAGCTGCAGTTCGGCGGTGCCGCCGTTGAAGAGCTTGGTGAAAAGCTGCTGGAAGTGGCTGTTGACCTGCTGGAACGAGGCCAGCAAGCGTTCGCGCGCTTCGCGGTTGAGGCTCTGGATGCCCAGCCGCAGCTTCTTGATCGCCTCGACCAGATCGTCGCGTTCGGCGGTAAGAGAGGTGTGTTGGGTCTCGACCTCGACAAGTTCCTCCTCGGCACGAAGGTTCACGGCACCGAGACGTTCGCGTTCGCGGCGCAGCCGCTCCAGAGTCGCCTCGACATCGGCGAGTTCCGGCAGCGCCTGATCCGGCTGCAATTCCGCCAGTTCGGCGACGCCGGACGGCTCGATCTCGAGCATGTCGTGGATTTCGCGGGCGATGTCGGCCAGCCGCCGCTTGGCGCCTTCAAAGCGTTCCTCGGCGCGGGCGAGTTCCTCGCGCGCGGTCGAGGCCGCTTCCAGCGCGGCGCGGGCGTCGCGGTCGGCTTCCGCCAAAGCGGTTTCGGCGTCCTGCAAACGGTCGGCGGCTTCGCGGCGCTCGTTTTCGGCGATCTTCACTTCGTTGATCAGCGCTTCGCGCCGCTCGGCGAAAATGGTGGGCGCGTTCTCCAGCTCGGCGCGGTCGTGCGTTGCCTCGGCGACGCGCTTTTCAAGCGTGGCCATCTGGCCGCGCGCGCCTTCCTGGCGCTGGATCCAGCCGGTCTTGTCGCTGCCGACCTGGATCAGACGGCGGTCGGCAAGTTCGGCCTCGCGGGCGATGGCCTGCTGCTCGGCGCGCACTTCGGCGAGATGAGCACGTTTTCCCGTGATGTCGTCGCGTACGCCGGCAAGTTCGGTCTCGATATCGGCGGCAGGCGCCAGCGCGGCCAAAGCCTGTTCGGCCTGCGTGCGGGCGGCGGCGGTCTCGTCGCGGCTGGCGGTGAGGCGCGCCTGCGCTTCGGCAAGCGCGGAAAGGCGGGCGGCGTTGCGGTTGACCTCGCGTTCGGCGGCGTCATGCATGTCGCGCCCGACATTGGCTTCCCGCTGACGTTCCCGTGATGCGTTACGAGCGGCGGTCTCAGTGAGGCCGGCGGCCTGCAAGGCCGATTGCGCCGCTTCGGCCAGGCCGCGCGCGGTCTCGGCCTCGGTGCGGGCGGTCTGCAATTCGGCTTCGATATCGGCCAGACGCGCGCGTTCGGCGAGCCGGCGGGCGGCGCCGGTCGGCGCATGCGCGGCGGCGGCAAAGCCGTCCCAGCGCCACAGGTCGCCTTCCGGCGACACCAGCCGCTGGCCGGGCTTCAACTGCGCGGCAAGGCGGGCGCCCGCTTCCTTGTCGACGACGCCGATCTGATTGAGACGGCGGGCGAGTTCAGCCGGCGCCTGCACATGCGACGACAGCGGCGAAGCACCGGATGGCAGCGACGGATCGCTCGGATCGATGGTCGAGCCAACCCAGCGCATCGGCGCCGACGGGTCGATCGGCGCATCGAGATCGTCGCCGAGCGCGGCGCCAAGCGCCTTCTCGTAGCCCTTCTCGACCGAGACATGGTCCATGACCGGCGGCCACAGATTCTTGTTTTCGACCGCCAGCACCTTGGCCAGGGTCTTGGCTTCGGTTTCCAGCCGCTGCACGCGGCGTTCGGCTTCGGTCAACGGACTGCGCGTGGCTTCCAGCGCCTGGCGCGCGGCGGCATGCGCGGCTTCGGCGTCGATGGCGGCTTTTTCGGCGTCGGCGACGGCCTGCTGGATTTCGTCGACGGCAGCCTTCAGCGTCGCCAGATCGGGACCATCGGTCGCCTGCAAGGTGCCGACTTCGTTCGTGATCCCGGCCATTTCGGCCTCGAGCTTGGCAGCGCGGTCGCTGTGCTGGCGCACGGCGTTGAACAGCTGGTTGCGCTGCGCGGTCAGATCGGCGAGGCGCTTGGTCAGTTCCGAGAAGACCGCCTCGACGGCGGTGAGCTGGCCGGCGGCCTCGGTGACGCGGACATCGACGCCGCTGCGCTTGCCGGCGCTGGCATGCGCCTCGGCGCGGATGCTTTCTTCCTCGGCGGCGAGGCGGGCGATGGCTGCTTCGGCGTCGGCAGCGAGTTTCTGCTCGCGCTCGCGGTCGGCGGCGAACTGCACCAGACGCAGATCGAGTTCGGCGATACGGTCCTTGGCGCGGGCTTCTTCGCGGTCGAGTTCCTGCATCGCGACATTGAGACGATGCAACGCCGCGCCGGCGCGGGCTTCGGCTTCGCGCAAGGGCGGCAAAGTCGCCGACGTGTTGGCCTGGCGCGTCGAGGCCTCGGCTTGCGCGCCGGTACGGGTGCCGACTTCACGCACCGCTTCGTCCTTGGCCTGCTCGGCGGCCGCGAGTTCGGCGGACGCGGCGGTCCAGCGCAGATGATAAAGGGTTGCTTCGGACTTGCGCACCTGCGCCGAGACGGTGCGATAGCGAATCGCCTGACGCGCCTGCTTCTTCAGTGCTTCCATCTGGCCGGCGAGTTGGCCGATGACGTCCTCGATGCGCAGCAGATTGGATTCGGCGGCCTTGAGGCGCAGTTCCGCTTCATGACGGCGGGCATGCAGGCCGGAAACGCCGGCGGCTTCTTCAAGCACGCGGCGGCGCTGTTCCGGCTTGGCCTGGATGATTTCGCCGATGCGGCCCTGGTGGACGAGGGCGGGCGAGCGCGCGCCGGTCGACGCGTCGGCGAATACCATTTGCACGTCGCGGGCGCGCACTTCGCGGCCGTTGATGCGATAGGCGGAACCTTCCTCGCGCTCGATGCGGCGGGCGATTTCCAGCGTATCGGTATCGTTGAACAGTGCCGGCGCCGAGCGCTCTTCATTGTCGATGGTGATCGCCACTTCGGCGTGGTTGCGCGCCGGCCGGCTGTTGTTGCCGGAGAAAATAACGTCGTCCATCGACGAGGCGCGCATGGATTTGTACGAGCTTTCGCCCATCACCCAGCGCAGCGCTTCGACCAGATTGGATTTGCCGCAGCCGTTCGGCCCGACCACGCCGGTCAGACCCGGCTCGATTTGAAAGTCGGTCGGTTCAACGAAAGATTTGAAACCGATCAGGCGGAGCCGCGTAAGCTTCATGCTTTAAGGCCTCAACCCGCGCAGGGTGAACGCCCGACGTTCCTGCTGGGTCATGTATGGACTGATACAAACTATCTGCCGGGGGCAGAGCCCGGACGCTAGATATAGGTGCCGCGTTCGCCGGGAGAATGAATTTTCGTGTCCCCCGGAGCAACAGAGATGCGATCAAAAAGCCCGGTTTTCCAGACCTTTCGGCTGTGGATTAGCTAAAAATAGCCTTGCCGGGGCCGCTTCCGGTATCGGGGCGCGGCTTGAGGCCGAAATCAGCTCAAAAACCGGGCGACGATCAGCTTTTCAGCAGCGGCTCGATTTGCTTGGCCATGTCCTCGATCGTCAGAGCGCCGGCAAACAGCGTGCCGTTGATGAAGAAAGAGGGCGTCGACTGCACCTTGAACTTGTCGGTGGCGCGGTTGCGCACCGCCTCGATACCGTCGAGTAGCTTCTGGTTCTGCAGGCAGGTCTCGAACGTTGCCTGGGTGAAGCCGGCCTGCTTGGCCAGCGCCAATAGAGGCGGCAACGGCTTCTCGACCGCCCAGACGCGCTGTTGGCGGAACATGGTGTCGACCATGGTGAAGTATTTGCTGGAGTCGGTTTCGCCGGAGCAGCGCGCCAGCATAAAGGCGGCGGCGGCCAACTGGTCGAGCGGGAATTCGCGGAAGATGAAGCGCACCTTGCCGGTATCGATATAGCGCTTCTTGAGTTCCGGGAATGTGGTCTCGGTAAAATGCGCGCAGTGCGGGCAGGTCATCGACGCATATTCGATGACGGTGACCGGCGCCTTGGCGTCGCCCATGACCATGTCGGGCAGGGCGCCGGGCGCCATCAGCTCGACCTCGGACACCTTCGCCTGGGCCAGCGCCGCGCCGGAGAACGGCGGCAGGGTCGACAGGCCGAAAGCGGTGGCGAGCGCCACGGTGGCGGTGCCCTGGCAGAATTCACGTCGGGTGAGGCGCAAAGGAATCTCCGTGGGATTAAGATGCTGGTCCAGACTGGCTAGCTAGCTAGCTGGACAGGACAATTGTGGCAATGGCGGGCCGCCTTCACAAGGCAAAAGCTTCATTTTTGCTTGATCGACGCCCCCAGCCGCGCGAGCGCCTGGCGCAGGGCCTCGTCCTCGACTTCCGGCATGGTTTCGGCGAGCCGCGCGGTGACAGCCGGGTCGGGCGGCGCGGGCATCTTTTTCGGGCTTTGCCGGTGCAAAGGCGCCTGCCGCAGCGCGATACGGCCGATGGCCTGCCAGCCGAAGAAGCGGTTCACCCGCTCCAATATGACAGCGGACAGATGCTGGATTTCCAGCGCCATCGGGCCTTCGACCCGCAAGACCAGCGTAGCCGGTTCGCTCTGGTCGTCGTCGCCGGTATCGTTCTTGACGCGCGGCCAGTTGATTTTCATCGGCTCGCTGTGGGCGGCGATCTCCTGGCCGACGATATCGGCCCAGCGGGCGATGATTTCGGTCGAGGTGAATCCTTGCTCTTTCAGAACGCCGCCGAGCGTCGCGCCGAGGAACTCGGAAAGCGGCCGGGGAAAACCTCGAGCGGGCTTGCTCATAGTGTCTTTCTATGGCGCATGATCTTATCCGAAAACCGGTGCCCCCCTCGGGCCAAGCCCGAGGGCATGCTTTTCGGGATCATGCGCCGAGTTCGGGGTGTTGCCGACGATGAACGTAGCAGTCCGCGCCCTCAAGCGAAAGAAAGCCGCGGCCGACCCCGCGGATCTTCTCGCCTGGTACGACCGCCACCGCCGCGTGCTGCCTTGGCGCGCGCGAGGCCGCGCCAAGGCCGATCCTTACGCGGTGTGGCTGTCGGAAATCATGCTGCAGCAGACAACGGTGAAGACGGTCGGGCCTTACTACGCCAAATTCCTGACGCGCTGGCCGACGGTTCAAGCGTTGGCGGCGGCACCGCTCGACGACGTGCTGCGCGCCTGGGCCGGGCTTGGCTATTACGCCCGCGCCCGCAATCTGCACGCCTGCGCCAGGGCCGTGGTCGAACGGCATGGCGGGGTTTTTCCGCGCGAGTTGGAAGCGTTGCGCGCGCTGCCCGGCATCGGCGAATACACCGCCGCCGCTGTCGGCGCGATAGCCTTCGATCTGCCGGCGGTGCCGGTCGATGGCAATGTCGAGCGCGTGGTGACGCGGCTGTTCGCAATCGAAGAAGCAATGCCGGCGGCCAAGCCGGAGATCAAGCGATTGGCGGCGTCATTATTACCGCAGCACCGCTCCGGCGATTTCGCGCAAAGTCTCATGGATCTCGGCGCCACCATCTGCTCGCCGAAGAAGCCGGCCTGCGCATTGTGCCCGTGGAATGAGCCATGCATGGCGCGCGCGCGCGGCGATCAGGAGACATTTCCGCGCAAGGCGCCGAAGCGCGAGGGCAAGGAGCGTTACGGCGCGGCTTTCGTCGCATTGCGCGCGGACGGCTGCGTGCTGCTGCGTCAACGACCGGAAAAAGGCCTGCTCGGCGCGATGACCGAAGTGCCGGGTAGCGACTGGGCACATGACTTCGATCTTCAGACGGCACTTGGTGCTGCGCCGCTCAAGGCCAAGTGGCGCAAACTGGCCGGCAACGTCACCCATGTCTTCACCCATTTTCCACTGCGGCTGACGGTGTATCTTGCCGAACTGCCTCGTGGCACGAAGGCGCCGAAGGGCGCGCGCTGGGCCAAAGTGTCGGGGCTGGCCGGCGAAGCCTTGCCGACAGTGATGCGCAAAGTTCTGGCGCATGCGCTAGACTAGGATCGAAAAGTTTTCCGGGGGAAATGTCCGATGTCTGACTACACTTCGTCCAGCACTTGGACGCCGAGCCTGCGCTATCCCGACCCGTTGATCGTCGCGCTCGACCCGCGCTTTAAAAAATACCATTTGCCGCTGTCGAGCGTGGAACAGCTTTACACCGGCACGCGCTGGGGCGAGGGACCGGTTTATTTCGGCGACATGCGCTGCGTGATCTGGAGCGACATCCCGAACAACCGCATGCTGAAATGGGACGAGGAGAGCGGCGCGGTCAGCGTTTTTCGCAAGCCATCGAACTACGGCAACGGCAACACCCGCGACAGGCAGGGCCGCCTGATTACCTGCGAGCATCTTGGCCGCGTCGTGCGCACCGAGATCGATGGTTCGATCACCGTGATCGCCGAGAAGTTCAACGGCAAGAGGCTTAATTCGCCGAATGACATCGTGGTGAAATCGGACGGTTCAATGTGGTTTACCGATCCGCAATTCGGTCTCCTGAGTAACTACGAAGGCGACCAGCGCGAGCCCGAACTGCCAATGAATGTCTACCGCGTCGATGGGCAGAGCGGTGCGATGACCGTGATCGCCGACGACATCAAGGCGCCGAACGGCCTGGCGTTTTCGCCCGACGAGAAAAAACTCTATATCGTCGAATCGCGCGCCGAGCCGCGCACGATTTTGTCGTTCGATGTCGCGCCGTCCGGCGACAAAATCTCGAATCGGAAAGTGCTGATCGATTCCGGGCCGCAGGGCACGCCGGATGGCTTCCGCGTCGACATCGACGGCAATCTGTGGTGCGGCTGGGGCATGTCGCCGGAGCTCGACGGCGTGCGCATGTTTTCGCCGCAAGGCGAACCGCTCGGCCATATCTCGCTGCCCGAGCGTTGCGCAAACGTCTGTTTTGGCGGTCGAAAGCGCAACCGCCTGTTCATGGCGGCCGCGCATTCGCTTTACGCGGTCTACGTCAATACGCAGGGCGTTGCGGGTGGTTAAAATCAAGGCCCGAACTTAGTCAGCGTCAAATACCTTACCGCTAGGCGCATTGTATTTCTTTGTTTTCTTGCAAGCCGCCATCCGGTCGGCTTCAAAACATTTTTGCTTCCATTCGGCTTTGTTGTAGCCGCCTTTTATAGCGATATCTAAACATCCTTGAGCGATTTGTTGACAGCTTCTCGCCGAAGCGGGCGCCGAACTGAAAGCCAATACAAGTGCAGTTGAGAACAGAATTGTCTTCACGGCTTCTCTCCCCCTGTTCGTCTATAATTTTTGTTAAATGTGCCCTTGGGCACTGTTGCACGCTAGGGTAGCGGCCCGCAAGCCGAGCAGGTCGGCGATATCTCGTGGCCGGAGCGCTAGATGTCATTCCGGGGCCGGCGCAAATGCGCCGTCCCGGCATGACAGAAGCCTAAATCGCCGGTATCCCCGCCGCCGCGACGAGGAAAGCGTTTTCGGCGCGCTCGGTGCGGTCGGGCTTCGGCAATTTGCGCATCGCCGCCTTTTTGTTGATCTTGCGCTTGGCGATCCCGCCGAGCTTCTTGTCGGTCGCCTTTTCCTCCTTGAGCGTCATATTGAGGATCTTGGCGACATCGTTGCGGCCGATCAGCTTCGCCCAGGCGGTAAGCGTGCCGTAGCGCGTGATCTCGTAGTGCTCCACCGCCTGCGCCGCCGCGATCAGCGCGGCATTGAGCACGGTCTTGTTCTCGATCTCGCCGGCGATCTCGCTGGCTTCCTCGAGGATGCCGTCGATCGCCGGGCACTTGGTGCCTTGCGGCACCGACTTGATCATCTTGAACACCCGGTCGAGCCGCTTGATATGGCCGTCGGTCTGCTTGAGGTGCATACGGAAGCCTTTTTTCAGCTCGGCGTCGGAGGCTTTCGTGACCATGTCGGGCAGCGATTTTTTGATCTGGTGCTCGGCGTAGTAGATGTCCTGCAGCGTGTGCACGAACAGTTCGTCGAAAGTGTCGATATCGGATGAAAACCAGCCCATGGTCGTAGATCTCCCTGTCGGCTCAAACGGAACCTGAACGGGTATAAAGCGCGGGCGCCGCCTGAGTTCCCTTTGCCGGCAAAGACCGCTAAACATTCGTTCCGGTTTGGAAGATTTCTCAAGGGAGGGCCCCATGGCCATCGAACGTCACGACGTCGGCACCCGCATGAGCAAGTGCGTGGTGCACGGCAACACCGTTTATCTCGCCGGCATCGTCGCCAATGAGCCCAAGGGCAAGAGCGTCACCGAGCAGACCAAGGACATCCTGGCCCAGATCGACGGTTTCCTGAAAACCGCCGGCACCGACA
>CAITJJ010000105.1 GCA_903892675.1 uncultured Hyphomicrobiales bacterium
CGCCTCCACCTCGACTGTGGGTGTGAGAATGAAATTTGCCGTCCCGTGGAGTGTGAAAGGCATAAGGCCGGAAGCCCGCGAGACTGCAAAGGAAGCGGCGCGCCGCTCCGGCATGCCTTTGGGCGAATGGCTGAATTCCGTCATCCTGCAACAGGCCGAAGAAGAAGACGGCGGGCGCGCTTCGTCCTATCGCGACGATGACGATTCCTATGGCGACGAACTGGCCGGCGTGCATCAGCGGCTGGACGACATCACCCGCCGCATCGAACAATTCACCCGCAGCAGCGCGGCCCAGCCGCCCAGGGCCGCCCGGCCCGCGCCGGCCCGCGAGGCACCGAACCGCGAAACCGCCCAACTGGCGCAGCTGATCGCGCGGCTGGACCAGCGTATCGAGCAGATCGCCACCATCCCGCGCATGATGGCGGCCCCGCCGATGGCGCCAGCGATGATGCCTCCGATGGCGCCGGTAATGCCGCCGCAAGGCCTCGACCGCGCCGTGGCCGAAATCGCCGCGCGTCAGCGCGCACTCAATGGCGGCGCGGCGCAACAGCCGGTGCCGCCGCAGGTGCAGGCCTATGCGCCGCCGCATGCGCAAGTTTACGTAGCCCCGCCGGTGATGATGCCGGTGCCGAGCCAGGACCTGTCGGGCCTCGAAGAACACCTGCGCCAGATCACCGATCAGATCGAAACCCTGCGCCGTCCCGGCGTCGAGGACGCCATCAATGCCCTGCGCGCCGAACTCGGCGAAATCGGCCAGGCGCTCAATGAGGCGATGCCGCGCCAGGCGATCGACGCCATCGAGCGGCAAATTCAAGGCCTGACCCAGCGCATCGCCGAGGGCCGCCAAGCCGGCAATACTGGCGGCGTCGATGGCAATGCGCTGTCCGGCATCGAGCACGGCCTGGCCGAAGTGCGCGACGCGCTGCGCGGCCTGACGCCGGCGGAAAACCTGGTCGGCTTCAACGAAGCGGTCGACGGCCTCGCGCACAAGATCGACCAGATCGTCGCGCAGAAAGATCCGGCCGCAATCGGCCAGCTCGAACACGCCATCACCTCGTTGCGCGACATGGCCGGCCATGTCGCGTCCAATGAAACCGTTGGCCGGCTTGCCGCGCAGGTTCAGCAACTGGCCGAGCGCGTCGAGCATTATGGCGGCGGCTCCGGCGCCGGCGACGCGCTCAACAGTCTCGAGCACCGCATCGCCGCGCTCTCCGATGCGCTCGCCGAACGCGCGCAGAACGGCGCCACCGTACCGCCGCGGCTGGAAGCGCTGGTCGAGTCGCTGGCCGACAAGATCGAAAAAATCCAGCAGACCCGCGGCGACGGCCCGGTCGGCCATCTCGAAGATCACATCGTCACTCTGGTGAAGCGGCTGGACGCCTCGGACTCGCGCCTCGGTCATCTCGAAGCGATCGAACGCGGCCTCGGCGACCTGCTGGTGAACATCGAGGAGATGCGCGGCGGCAAAGGCAGCAGCGGTCTGCGCGAGGATAATTCGCAAGGCGTCATCGAACTCAAGAACGATATCGCCCGCACCCAGAACGCGCTCGACGCCGTGCATGGCACGCTCGGCCTGGTGGTCGACCGCCTCGCCACGATCGAGCGCGGCGTTCGCGGCGGACGCAGCCCGGACGACCACGAACTGGCCGACATTCCCCACCCGGTCGGCAAGATCGCAGCGCGCGCAGTCAGTATCGAACCGCCGCAAGCGCATGTGCCACCACCGCCGCCCGTTCAGGCCCCAAGGCCGGCGCCAGTTCCGGCGCCGCAGCCAGTCGTTCAGCAAGCGATGCCTGAGCCGCCGCCGCAACGCCATTCGCCGCCGGCGCAACAGCCCGTGCCGCAACAACAGCCCGCCGCGAAGCCGCAGCGGCTGCCGCAAGCCGCCCGTCTGCCGATCAATCCCGATTTGCCGCCCGATCAACCGCTCGAGCCCGGCTCGGCCGCGCCGCGCCTGCAGGCCAATGCCGCGCGCCTCGCCGCCTCGGAAGCCGCGCTTGGCGGCGCGCGTTCGCAGCCCAGCGGTCCCGCCGGCAAATCCGGATTTATCGCCGCCGCCCGCCGCGCCGCCCAGGCCGCCATCGACACCACCAAACCACGCGCGCCGCATCCGGTAGCGGCGGAACCTGAATTCGACGACAGCGACCGGCCGACTTTGCGCAAATCGGTAATGAAGCGGGTTAAGTCGCTGTTCATCGCCGCCAGCATTGTCGCAATCGTGATCGGCCTCGTGCAGATCACCGGCAATATGTTCAATTTGGGCGCGCCGCCGAAGGAGCAGAATACGCAAGCTCCCGCGCCGGCCGGTGACGCCGACAGCGACGACAAATCGGCTGCGGGCGATGAGCCGCTGGCCTCGCCCAATCGCCCGCCGGTGCCGCTTGGCCCGTCGACCTTGCCGAGCATGACACCGCCATCGCTCGACACCGCGCCGAAGGCCAATGCGCCACAGCAGCCGTCATTGCTGAGCCCACCGGGCCAGGCCGCGAATTCCGACGTCACCGGGTCGATCGACCGCAACACGCTCAAGCAAAATCCGGCAAAGCCGCCGGCGGCAACAGCGCCGGCGCCGGCAAAGACGGAAGCCGACAAATTGCCGATCGCTCTGGGCGGCACCCGGCTGCGCAGCGCCGCCATCGGTGGCGACGCCGCCGCCGCTTACGAAGTCGCGCTCCGTTTCGCCGAAGGGCGCGGCGTGGCGGTCGATGCCGAAGAAGCCGCCCGCTGGTACGAACGCGCAGCCAGCAAGGGCCTGGCGCCGGCGCAGTTCCGCTATGCCAGCCTGCTGGAAAAGGGCACCGGCGTGAAAAAGAACCTCGGCCAGGCGCGCAAACTCTATCTCGCCGCCGCCGCCCAGGGCCACGCCAAGGCGATGCATAATCTCGCGGTGCTTTATGCCGAGGGCATCGACGGCAAGCCGGACTATGCCACCGCGGCGCTCTGGTTCCGCAAGGCGGCCCAGTACGGCATTGCCGACAGCCAGTACAATCTCGGTGTCCTGTGCGCCCGTGGCCTCGGCACCGACAAGAATCTGGCGGAAGCCTTCAAGTGGTTCGCATTGGCCGCGGCGCAGGGCGACCGCGAGGCCGCCAAGAAGCGCGACGACGTGACCACCCATCTCGACGCCGACGAACTGAGCGGCGCCCGCGACACGGCCAAGAGCTTCGTGCCCGAGCCGCAGCCGCCTCAGGCGATCACCGTGCCGGTTCCGCAAGGCGGCTGGGACGATGCCGCGATCACCGCGCCGCAACAAGCAAAGCCGCGCGGCGCCCGGGCGATCTCGGCCAACATGCCCAACCTGTCGTCGTTACCGGCGAACACGTTCGAGAACGGACGGCGGTAAGGTAAAGATCGCGAAAGCGGTGGCCAAGCGCGGCCAAATCGCGCAAAGACGTGATTGCGCCAGCATTCGCCGCTACTATCGATAAAGCCCGATCCAAGCCCCGCACGCCGGACGAAGCCGCTTGCAGATCTATCTCCCGATCGCCGACCTGCCCGTCAACATCTTCCTGGTTCTGGGGATGGGGCTGGCGGTCGGTTTCATCTCCGGCATGTTCGGCATAGGCGGCGGCTTCCTGATGACGCCGCTTTTGATCTACATCGGCATTTCGCCGGCGGTCGCGGTCGCCAGCGTCACCAGCCACATCGCCGCGTCCTCGTTAACCGGCGCCATCACTTATTGGCGCAAGCGCGCCATCGACGTCGCGCTGGCGATGATGCTGTTGTCGTCCGGTATCCTCGGCACCGCCACCGGCGTCTGGCTGTTCACGCTGCTGCGCGAACTGGACCAGCTCGATCTCGTCATCGGCCTTTCCTATGTCACGCTGCTGACGACGGTCGGCGCGCTGATGATCAATGAAAGCGTGCAGGCCGAACTGCGCGCGCGCAAAGGCCAGCCTGCGACGTTGCGGCGGCCGGGCAGCCACACCTTCGTGCACGGCCTGCCGTTCAAGCTGCGCTTCAAGCGCTCGAAGATCTATGTGTCCGCGATTCCCGTGTGGGGCATCGGCTTCACCATCGGCTTCATCGGCGCCATTCTCGGTATCGGCGGCGGCTTCCTGCTGGTGCCGATGCTGATCTATTTCCTGCGCGTGCCGACCGCGACCGTGATCGGCACGTCGATGGTGCTGACCTTGGTCACCATGGCGTCGGCGACGGTGATGCACGCGGCCACGAATCATCTGGTCGACGCGGTGCTGGCGCTCATTCTCATCGTCGGCGGCGTCATCGGCGCGCAATTCGGCGCGCGCACCGGACAGAAGATGCGCGGCGAGCGGCTGCGCCTGCTGCTCGGCCTGCTGGTCTTTGCTGTGGGTCTGCGCTTTGCCTACGAACTGGTGGTGCAGCCCGACGAACTGTTCTCAATCCGACTGGTGAGGGGCGAATGATGGCACGCCGCGCCCTCATCGCCGCGATGCTGCTTGCGGCTTGCGCCGTGACGCCGGCGCGTGCCGAGCGGCTGGTGGTATCGCTGTCCAATCATCGCGTCGCCGTGACGTCGAGCTTTACCGGCGAGGATCTGGTGCTGTTCGGCACTATCGAGCCGGACCGGCCGCAAACGGCGCTGCGCAGCGCCTATGATCTGGTCGTTACCGTCACCGGCCCGCGTCAGACCTTGCGCACGCGCCGCAAGGACCGCGTGCTCGGCATCTGGGTCAATGTCGACTCCCGCGAATTTGTGCGGGTGCCATCCTATCTCGGCGTTTTGAGCAATCGCCCGGTCGCCGCGATTGCCAATGCCGACATGGTGCGGCGCATGCAACTCGGGCTCAACAATTTCCTGTTGCCACAGCGCATCGGCCCCGACACCGCCGACACCGTGCGCGACGATCCGTTCCGCGTCGCCTTCGTCAATCTGGAAACCCAATACGGCCTGTATCGCGAATCGCCGACCGCGGTGACGTTCCTGACGCCGACCGTTTTCCGGGTCGCCATTCCCATGCCGGCCAATGCGCCGACCGGCAGTTATGGCATCGACGTGCAGTTGTTCACCGGCGGCGTGCCGGTGGCGCGCACCAATTCGGCGCTCGAAGTGATCAAGGCCGGCTTCGAACAATTCGTCGCCGACGCGGCGCGCGATCACGGCCTGCTCTACGGCCTGTTCGCCTCGCTGATGGCGCTTTTGATTGGCTGGTTCGGCAGCGTGGTGTTTCGGCGGGACTAGTCGCGCAGGCACCGCTTGACGGCAAACGCGTATAGCCGCGTGTCGCCCAGCATATGCGCGGTGAAAGCCAGCGTACCGAACAGATCGGCGAATGCCGCGTCGCGCACATTCAGGCCGCCGGTGAAGGCGCCGAAGGCCGGCATCACCATCCGCGTCGCATCGGCAGCAAAGCAGCGTCGGCGCATCGAACGGCCGCGCTGCGAAATGCGCGCGAGTGGATGCAGATGACCGCAGATTTCGCCGGCCACTCCCGTCGGCAGATGGCGGAAGGTGAGCGCGCCGAGCGTCAGCGAATCACGGAACGCGCCGCCGATGTTATGCGCCGGCTCCGGATCGTGATTGCCGGCAATCCAGATCCAGTCGCGGCCGCGCTGCATCGCGGTGAGACTGTCGCGGTCTGCAACACCAAGCCGCGCCGGACCGCCGCCGTCATGAAAACTGTCGCCAAGCGAGACGACGCAACGCGGTGCATAATGCGCGATCAGCCGTGTCAGCCGCGCCAATGTCGCCGCCGTATCGTAAGGCGGCAGCAACTGACCGCGCGCGGCGTAGCTCGAGCCTTTTTCCAGATGCAGATCGCTGACGGCGAGCAGGCCTTGTTCCGGCCAATAGAGCGCGCCTTCCGGATCGGCGACAAATGCGACGCCGGCAACGGCGATAGTTCCGCCCTGCTCTTTCGCTGCGCTCTGCACTGCAGATCTCACGTCATCGCCTCTTTCACCAGTTCGTCTGCGGCTTCCGCCAGCAACGTATCCGCCGCTTCGCCATAGACCGTCTCGCGGCCGATCTCCAGCATAACCGGAACCGCCAGCGGCGACACGTGGTCGAGCGATTTATGGACGATTCGGCCCTGGATGCGCGAGAGCATTTCGGCGAGACGCTTGATGTCCAGGAGACCGGTAGCGGCGTCGGCCCGCGCCGCGCGCAGCAGGATGTGATCGGGCTGATGCTTGCGTAGCACGTCATAACCCAGGTCGGTGGACATGGTGACCTGACGCCGGGATTTCTCCTCGCCCGGGAACCGGCGCTCGATCAGCCCGGCGATGATCGCGCAGGAGCG